>USDI01000026.1 GCA_900553305.1 uncultured Lachnospiraceae bacterium | reverse complement strand
AATTGTTACCATCGGTGAGAAGAGTGTGATTCCGGACGGCATCACTGTAGGAAAGAACACCTGTATCTTTGGTAAGACAGACGATTCCGACTACCCTGAGAAATTCCTTGCAAGCGGTAAAACTTTAATTAAGGAAGGTGATAATAAGTGAGAGCAATCGGTATAATTTTAGCAGGTGGAAACAGTTACAGAATGAAAGAGCTCTCATCGAAAAGAGCCGTATGCGCAATGCCTATTGCAGGCAGTTATCGAAGCATCGACTTTGCACTGAGCAATATGACCAACTCCCATATCCAGAAGGTTGCCGTATTTACCCAGTACAATGCGGGAAGTCTGAATGAGCATCTCATTTCCTCCAAGTGGTGGAACTTCGGACGTAAGCAGGGAGGATTATTTCCCTTTACTCCTTCCGTTACGGCAGAGAACAATTTCTGGTATCGTGGAACCGCAGATGCCATGGCACAGAATCTGTCCTTCCTTAAAAACAGTCATGAGCCGTATGTAGTAATAGCATCCGGTGACTGTGTTTACAAGATGGATTACAATAAGGTGCTGGAATATCATGTAGCCAAGAAGGCGGATATTACAGTTGTCTGCAAGGACATGCCGGCCGGTGTGAATGTAGACCGTTTCGGTACAGTGAAGATGAACGAAGAAAGCCGGATTGAAGAATTCGAAGAGAAGCCGGTTGTAGCGAAGTCCAATACGATTTCCTGCGGAATCTATGTGGTCAGAAGACGTCAGCTGATTGAGATGATTGAGAAGTGTGCGGAGGAAGACCGTTATGATTTTGTGAAGGATATTCTGATCCGTTATAAGAATATGAAGAGAATCTACGGATACAAGCTTACAGATTACTGGAGAAACATTGCTACGGTTGATGATTATTTCGAAACCAATATGGATTTCCTGAAGCCTGAAACAAGAGATTATTTCTTTAAACAGTATCCGGATATTTATTCCAAGGTGGATGATCTTCCTCCTGCAAAATATAATCCGGGTGCACAGGTCCGTAACAGTCTGGTGTCGAGTGGAACCATTATCAATGGAACAGTAGAAGACTCCGTGATCTTTAAAGAGACGTACATTGGAAATAACTGTTACATCAAGAATTCCATTATTCTCAATGATGTTTATATTGGGGATAATACGCACATTGAAAACTGCATCATAGAAAGTCATGATACCATCCGGGCGAATTCTTACTATGTTGGTGAGAATGAGATTAAGATTGTTGTGGAGAGAAATGACCGGTATGTGATCTGATACACCAGTTCAGCCATGCAGAAATGATTGGGCAATTCGTGCGAGGGAGCTTGCTCACAGAGCACGGGTTGACTGATCATTTGTATAGGGCGGACGCCCGGCATGAAATAAGTTGTCGGCGAAACCGGATATGGATAACAAATACGTGCAAACCGACAACTTATGAATGGCATGGCGGAACGGCTATTAATTAAATTTATGAACGAAGATACTTGCACGTCAACAGGGGAATGACAGCTTAGGAATCTGCAAGAATTTTGTATAGGGACAAAAGAAAGAAAGGGGTAAAATTATGCAGATTACGGACGTTCGAGTTCGCAAGATTACGAAGGAAGGAAAGATGAAGGCTGTCGTATCCATTACACTGGATGATGAACTGGTGATTCATGACATTAAGGTTATTGAGGGGGATAAGGGATTGTTCATTGCAATGCCAAGTAAAAAGGCAGCGGATGGAGAATATCGGGATATTGCTCATCCGATCAATTCACGGACCAGAGAAAGAGTACAGACCATGATTCTTGATGCTTATGAGAGATCACTCTCTGAACCGGATTCTGAATAAACAAAACAGACAGGGCAGCCGCATGATGCGGCTGCCTTTTTTCTGCATAGGAGAAAAGGATTTATGAGGAAATGATGTATAAGGAAATGAATCAGGGGATCATTTTTGAGAGTAGAACGGATGTGATATTGAGAAAAAATATCAAGAAAACGTTGCTGCTTGTATCTTAAACAGGTAAGTGTTATATTTTGGTGTACGAATAAGATAAAGCTGAAAAGATACAAGGAGGACGAAACAATGTTAGAGTGCTTAAAGAAAATCAATAAAGAAAAAACAGGTTTATTTGCAGCCGGAGTGTTATTTGGAACAGCCGGAATCAAAATTCTGACAAGCAAGGATGCAAAGAAGCTTTATACACAATGCACTGCAGCTGTGCTGCGTGCTAAGGAATGTGTTATGAAGACGGTAACCTCCGTACAGGAGAATGCAGAAGATATTTATGCAGAAGCCAAGGAAATCAATGAAGAACGTGCAGCACAGGATGCTGAGCTGGGGGCAGACGTAACCGTTGAAGAAACAGATATAACAGAGGATGCAGAGGAAAGCGCAGAGCAGGAATAATCTGTTTTGGAATGGAGTGATTACGATGAGATTTGTAATAAAACATGAGATCAAAGGCAGAATCCGTATTCATCTCGTCCGGAAAAGAATGACTTTGCAACAGGCAGATATCCTACAGTATTATCTGGAGACACAGGACAATATAGAAACAGCCAGGATTCAGGAGAGAACCTGCGATGCAACCATTTGCTATCATGGAAGCAGGAAGACTATCCTTGATGTAATAAAGAACTTTTCCTATGAACACGTAAATGTTCCGGAAGATTATCTTAAGAATTCCGGAAGAGAGATGAACCGGGAATATAAGGATAAGCTGGTAAATCAGGTGGTGCTTCATTACGGAACAAGACTTCTGATGCCGCTGCCGGTCAGGGAAGGAATTGCGGTAATCAAATCGGTCCGCTATCTGTGGAACGGTCTTTGCACGCTTTGCAAAGGAAAGATTGAAGTACCGGTGCTGGATGCAACGGCGATCGGGGTATCCATGTTCCGTGGAGATATTGATACAGCCGGCTCTGTAATGTTCCTTCTGGGAATTGGTGAGATCCTGGAGGAGTGGACGCATAAGAAGTCGGTTGGAGACCTGGCAAGAAGCATGTCCTTAAACATCAATAAGGTATGGCTTGTCCGTGACGGCCAGGAGATCCAGGTATCTGCGAAGACGATCCAGCCGAAGGATCTGGTACGCATTCATATGGGTAATGTGATTCCGTTTGACGGTACGGTGACGGATGGAGAAGCAATGGTCAATCAGGCATCCCTTACCGGAGAATCGGTTCCGGTACGTAAGAAAGAGGGAAGCTCTGTCTATGCCGGAACGGTTGTTGAAGAAGGCGAAATTACCGTCTGCGTAAAACAGGCCAACGGATCCAGCAAATATGAGAAGATCATGGCCATGATCGAGGAATCCGAGAAGCTGAAGTCTTCCCTGGAATCCAAAGCAGAGCATCTGGCAGACCAGCTTGTGCCGTATACTTTCTTAGGAACCGGCCTGGTATGGCTGCTTACCCGTAATGTGACGAAAGCAATATCGGTGCTGATGGTGGATTATTCCTGCGCATTAAAGCTTGCCATGCCGTTAACGGTATTGTCAGCGATCCGGGAAGCAAGCAGCCACGATATCACAGTCAAGGGTGGTAAATACATCGAGGCTATGGCAGAAGCCAAAACCATCGTTTTTGATAAAACGGGTACACTGACGAAGGCACAGCCTACAGTTGTGGATGTTGTGCCGTTCAATGATCAGTCCAAAGATGAACTGCTTACGATAGCGGCATGTCTTGAAGAGCATTTTCCGCATTCCATGGCGAAGGCAGTGGTTCGTGAGGCAGCCAGAAGAAGTCTGGTACACGAAGAGATGCATACCAAAGTGGAATATCTTGTGGCACATGGGATTTCTTCCACGATTGCAGGCAAAAAGGTTGTGATTGGCAGCTATCACTTTATCTTCGAGGATGAAAAGGCTGAGATTCCGGAAGGAAAGCAGGAGCTGTTCGATCATCTGCCGGAGGAGTACTCCCATCTCTATATGGCAATTGATGGAAAGCTCTCTGCAGTTATTACGATCGAGGATCCTTTGCGCCGGGAAGCGGCTATGGTTATTCAATCTCTGCGTGAGCTTGGACTTGAAAAGCTTGTGATGATGACCGGAGACAGTGACCGGATCGCGTCCAATATTGCCGGTAAGGTTGGCGTAGACGAGTATTATTCCGAAGTGCTTCCAGAGGATAAGGCAGGCTTTGTCGGGAAAGAAAAAGCCGACGGACGTAAGGTTATTATGATTGGCGATGGAATCAACGATTCCCCTGCACTTTCGCAGGCGGATGTCGGGATTGCCATCAGTGATGGGGCTGAAATTGCCAGAGAAATTGCAGATGTTACCATTGCAGCAGATGATCTGCGTGAGATCATTACCCTGCGCCGCTTAAGTGAAGCCATGATGAAGCGGATTCATAAGAACTACCGCAGAATTATCGGTATTAATTCCACACTGATTGTTTTAGGTGTGATGGGACTGATTCCTCCGACGATGTCTGCCCTGCTTCATAACACCTCCACGTTGTTAATCAGCTTAGAGAGCATGAAAAATCTGCTGGATGATGAGGAAGAAAAGCGGCAGGCAGTCTGTCACGAAGCAGTGTGACATAAAAAGAAGATAATGAACAGTTGCGATGAAATTATAAAATTAAAAAGGATGGACCGTTTGGTTCATCCTTTTTAATTTAAAGAATTCCACTTTGGGGAATTTCGCTGGAATTTCCACAAAGCGAAATGCTCTGCCTGGAATTTTAACTGAAGTCCTCCTCTTCCTAAATTCAGATGAATGTGCTAAGATAAAACCGATTCGCGCTGAAAGAAAAGGAGAAAACCATGTATATTATTGCAGGACTGGGGAATCCCAGGAAAGAATATGACAATACAAGACATAACATCGGATTTGCATTCATTGATGCACTTGCAGAAGAATATGATATTAATGTCACGGATGTGAAACTGAAGGCACTGACCGGAAAGGGCATAATCAATGGTCAGAAGGTGCTTCTGGTAAAACCCTTAACATTTATGAATTTAAGCGGCGAAAGTATCCGGCCACTCACGGATTATTATAAGGTAGACCCGGAGAGCGAACTGATTGTGGTATCGGATGATATCACTTTATCTCCCGGTGGCATCCGTATTCGTAAGAAGGGAAGTGCCGGGGGGCATAATGGCTTAAAGAATATTATTGGACAGCTCGGAACCGAGAATTTTCCCAGGATCCGGATTGGCGTCGGGGAAAAGCCGAAGGGCTACGATCTTGCCGACTATGTGCTGGGGCATTTTTCCAAAGAAGAACAGCCTCTGATGCAGGAGGGAATTGCAAAGGCGAAGGAAGCGTTAAATCTGATTCTTGCAGGAAATATTGATCAGGCAATGAACGAATACAATCGCAAGGAGAAATAAATGAACACATTGCTCGCACCGCTATGGGAAATCGGCGAATTTGAAGAGATTCAGAAACAATTAGATAAAGAAAACGGCTGTGTGGCACTTACAGGCTGTATCGAATCCCAGAAGCTTCATATAGCTTACGGACTCTGGGAAGGGCGGTTTCAGAACCGGATCTTCGTCACTTATAGCGACCAGCGGATTAAGGAGCTTTTAGAGGATGAGCGGTTTTATGACCGGGAGGCCGTCGTTTATCCATCGAGGGATCTTATTTTTTATCAGGCAGATATCCATGGAAATCAGCTTACGAAAGAGCGTATTAAGACGCTGCGCCGGATTCTGGAGGGAAAGCCGACCACGGTAATTACCACCTTCAGCAGCCTGATGGCTCCGCAGCTATCCCTTGATATCTGGAAACAGTATCTGCTCCATATCGATGGAAAGAGTATTATTGATGAAAAGGCCATTTCGCTCCGGCTCGTGGAAATGGGATATGAGAAAACCTATCAGGTGGAAACGCCCGGGCAGTTCAGTGTGCGTGGCGGTATTGTGGATATTTTTGACCTGACGGAAGAAAATCCCTATCGAATTGAATTGTGGGGAGATGAGATCGAATCCATCCGGAGCTTCGATGTCATGAGCCAGCGCTCCATTGAAAAGCTGTCTGAAATCACGGTATATCCGGCAACCGAAATGCTGCTTTCGAAAAGCCAGTTAAAGACAGGTATGGAAAAGATCAAAAAGGAGGCTGCGGCATTTGAGCAGAAGCTCCGGAAAGAATTCCATACGGAGGAAGCCCATCGGGTTGCCGCGCATGTCAAAGAGCTGGAAGAGCAGGTGATGGAATTCGGAAATGCAGCGAGCCTTGACGGATATATGAATTATTTCTACGAAGAGACGGTTTCTTTTCTGGAATTGTTCAATATGAAAGAGACTGTTTTTTTCCTGGATGAGCCGGCACATGTTGAAGAGCATGCAAAGGCTGTGGAAACAGAGTTTCGTGAGAGCATGGTCCATCGTGCCGAGAAGGGATATATTCTGCCCGGACAGATGAATCTGTTGTTTTCGTTAGAAGAGACCGCAGCGCGGCTTTCAAGGGGACATGTTGCCTATCTGTCTGCGCTGGATATGAAGAACAGCTTTACCGGGAAACTGCTGAAGCCGTCCCTTCGAAGTGACATGACCGTCAAAAGTATTTCTTCCTATAATAATAGCTTTGAATCCCTCGTGCAGGATCTGAAGCGATACAAGAAAAACAAATACCGGATTCTGCTGTTATCCGGTTCGAGGACAAGGGCAGAGCGTCTTGCAAGGGACCTGCAGGATGCCGAACTTACGGCATTTTATTCCGAGGATCCGGAACGGGAGCTGCAGCCCGGGGAAATTATGACCTATTATGGCCGCGTGCTCCGGGGCTTTGAATATCCGCTGCTTAAATTTGCAGTCATTTCCGAGAGTGATATTTTCGGAAGTGAAAAGAAGAAGCGGAAGAAAAAGAAGACCTACGAAGGCCGGAAAATCAACGATTTCAACGAGTTAAGCATCGGAGATTATGTGGTTCATGAAAATCATGGACTGGGAATCTATAAAGGAATTGAAAAGGTAGAAGTCGATAAGGTCACAAAGGACTACATCAAGATTGAGTACCGGGACGGCGGAAACCTTTATGTACTGGCAACGGGGCTTGACGCCATTCAGAAATATGCATCCGCAGATGCGAAAAAGCCGAAGCTCAATAAGCTCGGCACACAGGAGTGGAGCAGAACTAAGTCAAAGGTCCGGGAAGCAACCGGAGAGGTGGCAAAGGATCTGGTGGAACTTTATGCGGCTCGCCAGCAGAAAAACGGTTACCCTTACGGAAAGGATACGGTCTGGCAGAAGGAATTTGAAGAGATGTTTCCGTTTGAGGAGACGGAGGATCAGTTACTTGCCATTGACGCAACCAAGAAGGACATGGAAAGCACGAAGATCATGGACCGTCTGATCTGCGGAGATGTCGGCTACGGCAAGACGGAAATTGCCATCCGTGCGGCATTTAAGGCAGTGCAGGAAGGAAAACAGGTGGTTTATCTTGTCCCGACAACGATCCTTGCACAGCAGCATTACAATACTTTTGTACAGCGGATGAAGGATTTCCCTGTGAGAATCGATATGCTGTCCCGTTTCCGAACGGCAGCAGAACAGAAGAAGACCATTACCGACCTGAAAAAGGGCATGGTGGATATCGTGATCGGTACGCACAGGGTTCTGTCCAAGGACGTGGAATATAAGGATCTGGGACTGCTGGTTATCGATGAGGAACAGCGGTTTGGCGTTGCCCACAAAGAAAAAATCAAGAAGATGAAGGAAAATGTGGATGTCCTGACCCTGACTGCAACACCGATTCCCCGAACCCTTCATATGAGCCTGATAGGCATCCGGGATATGAGTGTTCTGGAGGAGGCACCGAATGACCGTCTGCCGATCCAGACCTATGTCATGGAATATAACGATGAAATGGTAAGAGAGGCCATTGTGCGGGAACTGTCACGGGGCGGACAGGTTTATTATGTCTATAACCGTGTCAATAATATTGCGGATGTGGCTGCCCAGGTGCAGCAGCTTGTTCCTGAGGCCAACGTGGCGTTTGCCCATGGTCAGATGCAGGAAAAGCAGCTTGAACAGATCATGTTTGACTTTATTAATCAGGACATTGATGTACTGGTTTCTACGACGATTATTGAAACCGGACTGGATATTTCCAATGTGAATACCATTATTATCCACGATTCGGATAACATGGGACTGTCCCAGCTTTATCAGCTCCGGGGACGAGTGGGAAGAAGCAACCGCACTTCTTATGCGTTCCTCATGTATAAGAAGGATAAGATGCTGAAGGAAGTGGCAGAGAAGCGTCTGGCTGCCATTAAGGAATTTACGGATCTTGGAAGCGGATTTAAAATCGCCATGAGGGATCTGGAAATCCGTGGTGCCGGCAATCTTCTGGGCGCAAGCCAGCATGGACATATGCAGGCCGTCGGCTACGATCTTTATTGTAAAATGTTGAACGAAGCGGTGAAAACCCTGAAGGGAATCCCCACGAAGGAAGACTTCCTTACTACGGTAGACCTCGATGTGGATGCCTTTATTCCGCCGTCCTATATTGTGAATGAGGTGCAGAAGCTGGATATTTACAAGAGGATTGCCGGTATCGAGAATCAGGCGGAGTGCGATGATATGAAGGAAGAACTGCTGGATCGTTTCGGGGTGATTCCGACGGAGGCAGACAATCTTTTACGAATTGCCCTGATCCGTGTGGCGGCACATAAGCTGGATATGATCGATGTCAAAGGCAAAAACAACCAGATTGTGTTTACCTTAAAGGACGATGCGCAGATTCAGGTACAGAATATTCCGATGCTGCTTGCCGGGGAGGAGCATCTTAAGTTTAATCCCAAGATGCGCTGTTTTGTGTTCCATTATCAGAAGTGCGGTATGGTGGAAAAGGATGAGAGGCAGCTTCTTGCCTATACGGAAGAATTGCTGCGAGCCATGCAGGAGTGTCTGATTTAGGGGGCAACTGTAAAAAGTTATGTAATTCCTATACCAAATTCCTGCAAAATAGTGTAGACTAAAAAATAGATGCGGTTTATGACAAAAGTTAAGAGGACCTTCAAAAGGTAGGAGACAGTATGAGTATTTTTATGGTTTTGAGTCTGATCGGTGGTCTGGCGCTGTTCCTGTATGGTATGCAGATGATGGGCGACGGTCTGAAAAAGGCTTCCGGCGGTAAGCTGGAAATGATTCTGGAGAAGCTGACGTCCAATAAGATTATGGCTGTTTTATTAGGTGCCGGAGTTACAGCAGTCATCCAGTCATCTTCGGCAACAACGGTTATGGTGGTCGGATTTGTAAATTCGGGCATTATGAGTTTATCCCGTGCGGTCGGTGTTATTATGGGAGCGAATGTCGGTACAACGGTCACGGCCTGGATCTTAAGTATGACGGAAATTACAGGACAAAGCCTGTTTTTACAGTTACTGAAGCCATCCTCCTTCTCGCCGATTCTTGCAATTGTGGGTGTGGCCATTCTGATGACCGGCAAGAAAGAAAAGCAGCGTGATGGGGCGACCATTATGCTGGGCTTTGCCATTCTGATGTTTGGCATGGAGATGATGTCGGGGGCTGTTGAGCCTTTAGCGGAATCTGAGGAATTTCAGAAATTGCTGCTGATGTTTGCGAACCCGGTACTTGGTATGCTGGTTGGATGCGGATTTACCATACTGATTCAGTCTTCTTCTGCGTCAGTAGGTATTTTACAGGCGCTGTCCGCTACCGGAGCGGTCACCAATCTGTCAGCCATTCCGCTGATTATGGGTGCGAATGTCGGTTCCACCACAACGGCACTGATTTCCAGTATCGGTGCAAGCCGTAATGCCAAGCGTGCAGCATTGGTGCATTTCTATTTCAATATTATTAAAACCGTCACCTTTATGTTGTTGTTCTACTGCTTTAATGCTGTTTTCCATTTTGCATTTGCCAATGAGCCGGCAACCGCAGTGGGAATTGCAGTGATTCATTCCAGCTTTAACATTGCGGCAGCGATCATTTTTACGCCTATCTCTTCCATTTTTGAGAAAATGGCTTATCTGACCATTCCGAAGCTGGAAAGCGAAGAAGAGGACAAGATTCCCGCAAGATCCGAGATTCAGATTCTGGATACCCGTTTCCTGGATACACCCGGCTATGCGTTGGAACAGTGTAAGAATGCTGCCATTGATATGGCGAATTATTCCAAAGAAGCGTTATTCCTTGCCATCGACCAGATTGCTAAGTTTGATAAAAAGAATGCCGCTAAGGTAATTGATTTGGAGGAGCTTGTAGATCATTATGAGGACGAGCTGGGCTCCTATCTGGTAAAATTAAGCAGCCGTCACTTAAGTGAGAAGGACAGTCAGGAGCTTTCGGTACTTCTTCACTGTATCGGAGATTTTGAACGGATTTCCGATCATGCGATTAACATTATGGAATCTGCAAGAGAGATGAACGACAAGAATCTTTCTTTCTCAAAAAAGGCAGAAGAAGAACTTGCTATTTTTACCGGTGCCATTAAAGATATTGTGAATACCTCCATTCTGGTGTTCCAGGAGGAGGATTTGAAGCTTGCCCTTCAGGTGGAACCGTTAGAGGAAGTGATTGACCACCTCAATGCGGAAGTCAAGAAGCGTCATATCAAGCGTCTTCGCAAGGGTAAGTGTACAATTGAAATGGGATTTATCCTTTCGGATATTTCTACCAATTATGAAAGGGTTTCCGATCACTGTTCAAACATTGCATTATGTTTGCTGCAGTTGAATGAGGATAATTTTGATACCCATATGTATCAGGAGAATATCTCTGCTTCGGATAACAAAGAGTTTAATGAGGAATATAAGCGTCTTCGTACCCGTTATCAATTACCGTAAGTGGTGCCTGAACATATGCATAAGGGGGATGTGATATGGCGTTGATTTATGTATTGGAGGATGACCGGAACATCCGTGAAATTGAAGAAATTGCATTAAATAATGCGGGATACCAGGTGGTTTCCTTTGAAACGGCTAAAGAGTTTCAACAAAAGCTTAATGAGAGAATTCCGGATCTACTGCTGCTGGATCTGATGCTGCCGGATGTCGATGGCCTTGAACTGGTAATGCAGCTTCGACAGAATGTCATGACACGGAGCCTTCCGGTTATTATGGTGACTGCGAAGACTACGGAATTGGATAAGGTACGGGGACTTGACAGTGGCGCGGATGATTACCTGACGAAGCCGTTTAGTGTCATGGAGCTGATTTCCAGGGTGAAAGCACTTTTACGCCGGAGTATGAAGGGCTTAAATGAGCGCATTATTACCATTGGGGAGATTTCCCTTGATGTGGAGCGCCGCAAGGTGACGATTGAGGGAGAACGCTGTGAACTTACATATAAAGAATATGAATTGTTAAAGCTGTTAATGAATAATGCCGGGATTGTGACTCCGCGGGAGGAAATCCTTGAAAAAGTATGGGAAACCGATTTTGAAGGAGAATCACGGACGATTGATATGCACATTAAAACGCTTCGCCAGAAGCTTGGAAACAGTGCAAACCGGATTAAAACCGTGCGGAATGTAGGCTATTTGTTTGAGGCATAAAGGGAACGGATATGCAGAAGAGATTTTATTATGAATTGATGGGAATGGCTGCCCTGGCAATTTTGGGAACATTATTGCTGGTGGTGGCTGTTTGTTTTTCTTACCTGAATCCGGAATATCTGTCTGAACAGCAGCGGGAAAAGATGATTCTTGTGCTGATGATCGGCATTGCAGCAATTATGGCACTCTGCTTTTTACTTGCAGCAATCTGGTCTCACCAACTTGGGGAGAAACTTCATCTTGGAAAAGAAGTGGACAATGAACTGAACGCAAAGATGCGTCAGGAGTTTACGGCCAATGTGTCCCATGAACTGAAAACGCCGCTTACCGCGATATCCGGTTATTCGGAGCTGATTGAAAACGGCATGATTTCATCAGAAAGTGAAATCCGCAGAATGGCGGGCGAGATTCATAGCAACTCAGGACGGCTCATTACCCTCATTAATGATGTCATCCGTCTGTCGGAATTGGATGAGGAGCAGGAAGAGGTTCTTCAGAAGATCCCACTTTTGGTTGCAGCGAAAAGCTGTGTGCAGATGTTACAGATCAATGCAGAAAAGCATGGCGTTACCCTCACTCTTGAGGGGGAAGAGGTTTCCCTCTGGGGAACCAGACAGATGGTGGACGAGGTACTTTATAATCTGTGTGACAATGCAATCCGCTATAATAAGGAAAACGGTAGTGTCACTGTGAAAGTACACAGACAGAACGACTGCGCCGTTCTGATTGTGCAGGATACCGGAATCGGGATCCCGGAAGAATGTCAGGAACGGATTTTTGAACGGTTCTATCGTGTGGATAAGGGGAGAAGTAAATCGACGGGGGGAACAGGGCTTGGACTTGCGATTGTAAAACATATTCTGGTGCGGCTCAAAGGGAAATTAAGCCTTGTGAGTAAGCCAGGAGAGGGAACGACGATTACGATTGTTTTTCCTTCATGTGAAGAACAATAGTGACGGCTGGCAAAATCAGGGCATATGGTGTATACTGGGAAAGATAGCAGGATACAAGGGGGAAGTATCTGATGCAGACGATTATTGTGTCTGAGGAAATAGTGGAATTACTGGAACAACTTGGCTTAACCCGACAGGAAAAGGGCTTTGAGAGGTTGTCCTATGCAATTGCCGTAACGGCGCAGGAGTTTGAAAGGGCAGGAAGTGTCACAAAACTGCTGTATCCGGATCTGGCAAAGCAGTTTCAGACAACACCGGAAAAGATCGAACGGTCGCTTCGGCATCTGATCGAAAAATCCTGGGAAAAGGGAGAGAAAGAGCGGTTTGAGGACTTGTTTGGCTATCACAGGGACAATTCCGAAATTCGTCCGACCAACAGCGAGTATATTGCGATTCTGGCGGACCGGATCCGGAATGGCAATTATGAGAATGTATTAGAAAGTATCGAGGAATTCGAGAAATTATAGAGGGAAAGGAAGAAAGTAAGATGAAGAAACCGGCAATCTGTGGAGGAACACCCGTCAGGGATACGAAAATTTCATACGGACATCAGTATATTGATGAAGAGGATATACAGGCAGTTGCAGATGTGCTTCGGAGCGACTATCTGACCTGTGGACCGAAGATCGCAGAGGCAGAAAAGGCACTCTGTGAAGTGACAGGAGCGAAATATGCGGTTGTCTGCAGCAACGGAACTTCAGCGCTCCATATTGCCTGCCAGGCCGCAGGAGTACAGCCGGGAGATGAGGTCATTACGACACCGATCACCTTTGCGGCTTCGGCGAATTGTGCACTTTACTGCGGAGCAAGACCGGTTTTTGCAGATATTAATGGGGAGACCTACAATATTGATCCGGAGAACGTAAGGAAGCTGACAACGGATAAGACGAAAGCCGTTGTAGCAGTGGATTTCACCGGACAGTCGGTAGAACTGGATGAGCTTTTGGAGCATTGCCACGCACATGGCATTACCCTGATTGAAGATGGTGCGCATGTGATCGGAACGAAATATAAAGGAAAATGCAACGGTTCCATTGCCGATATGACTACGTTAAGCTTTCACCCGGTGAAGACGGTTACCTGTGGAGAAGGCGGTGCGGTACTGACGAACAGTGAAGAGCTTTACCGCAAGCTCCTGCTTTACCGTGCACATGGCATTACCCGGGATCCGTCCCTGATGGAGCATGAGCCGGACGGTCCGTGGTATTATGAGCAGCTTACGCTTGCCATGAATTACCGCATGACCGATATGCAGGCAGCATTGCTCATCAGTCAGTTAAAGAAGCTTCCGATGTTCACGGAGCGTCGTAAGGCAATTGTGAAGCAGTATAATGAAGCGTTTTCAAAACTGCCGCAGATTGTGGTACAGAAGGAAATTCCAGAGTCGGATACCACAAGGCACCTGTATATTCTGCGGATTAATCCGGAAAAGATTTCCATTAACCGCAGACAGTTTTTTGATGCACTGGCCGCAGAGAATATCTGCTGCAATGTACATTACATTCCGACCTATTACTTCCCGTATTATGAGAAGCTTGGATATAAGAGAGGGTTGTGTCCGAAAGCAGAGAAATTATATGAAGAAATTCTTACCCTTCCGCTTTATTATTCCATGACCGATCAGGATGTGGAGGATGTGATTGAAGCAGTTACGAAGATTGCAACGTATTACAGCAGGTAGTTCGTGTGAGAGTGCGCGGTTTCCAAAGAAACCGGATTAGTACAAGGTGAGGTAGAGCATGAAATTAAGCGTCATAGTCCCCGTTTTCAATATGGCAGCAGATGATAAACTGAAATGGTGCATGAATTCCCTGGTCGGACAGACAATCTCCGATTACGAGATCATTGCAGTGGATGACTGCTCCACGGATGATTCCTTATCCATTCTGCGCGATTATGAAAAGCGGTATCCCGGTAAGGTGGTTGTGATTGCTTCTCCCGATAACCGGAAGCAGGGCGGTGCGAAGAACCTGGGGCTGTCTGTTGCAAAGGGAGACTGGATCGGTTTTATTGATGCAGATGACTGGGTGGCTGCGGATTTCTATGAAAAGCTTCTGAACAAAGCAGAAGAAACCGGTGCAGATATGGTCGGATGTGATTATCATCTGACACCGGAACACAGCATGAAAATCGGACAGGTCGTACACAACAATACGCCGGAACAGGCAGGTGTCCTGAATGAAGAAAAGTATCGTTCCCTGATTCTGGACGGCGGAAGTCTGGTCGTGAAGATTTACCGCAGACATATTATTCTCGACTATCCGAACCGTTTTCCGGAAGGAATTTTTTACGAGGATAATGCGATCGGCAATTCCTGGATGCTTCGTGCGAAGCATTTTGAATATCTGGAAGAGCCGTTATACTATTATTATCAGCATGAGGCATCGACGGTGCACACCATTACGAAAAAGCGGTGTGAGGATCGTATGGAGGCCGCACGGATCATGGTGAAGGAAGCGAAGGAGTTTCAATTCTTTGACACCTATTATCCGGAACTGGAAAGCAGCTTTACCACCCTGTTTTATGTGAATACCCTGTTTTCCTATCTGGCAGGTTCCGGCAGGAAGGAATACCGTTTCGTGAAAGCACTGGGAGATGAAATGCGAAACACCTTCCCGGATTTTCAGAAAAATAAGTATTATGAGCAGAGAGTCCATGCGGAAGAACGCAGGCTCATTGCCATGCAGCAGAAGTCAACGCTTTATTTTATAATCTATTACAAATTGCTGTGGACCTACCGAAGGTTACGCAAGCGTTCGGGCATGCAGAAGTAGATGATTCGCATAGGGTGTTTTTGATGATACATGAAAACAATTTATGAAAACAATTTATGAAAACAATTTATGAATGGAATTGCTGAATGGTTGACTGGGTAACTGTGAAACGGCGATTTTAACATGATGACAATGGGAGAAGATGATGAGTAGTCAGGGAAGAAGCAGAATTTATGTGTGTCATACCTTTTATCATGCCTATATTACCTGTCTGAAGGAGCTTCATATACAACGTGATCCGGTGCAGAAACAGGCCGGTGCAGTGCTTCTTTTAAGCAGCATGTCGAATGATTTCGGCAATTTAAAGGAACGCGCGGAAAAGTCCGGTTTGTTTACGGAAGTCCTTCCGTTTGATGAAAAGGAAGAGACTTACTTTCCGGAACTTGCAAAGTACCGGAACGATACCGGAAATCTTGTAAAGAACATGCTCCAGCGTATCCGTTTCACCAGGAAATTCGGTAAATTATTAGAGCCGTATATTCCGGTTGACTTTAAGAAGTTCGATGATATTTATGTGTTCTGCGATTCTGATCCGATCGGCTACTATCTGAGCACGCATAAGATTTATTATCATGCGGTTGAGGATGGCCTGAACTGCATCCTGTATTATGATACGGCGCGCTACGATAACCGTGGACATTTTAAGCTTAAGGCATGGATGTCGAAGCATAATCTGATTTTTATTCAGAATGGTTATAACAAATACTGTTTTGATATGGAAGTGAATGATGTTTCGGTTCTTCCATACCCTTGTGAGAAATACCTGGAGAAGCCGCGTAAGGAACTCACCGATGACCTGACGGATGCAGAAAAGGATATTGTCGTGGGCATGTTCATTGAGAATAAGGACAAACTGGAAACCACACTTCGCGAGGGCATGAATCACGAACATAAGGTGCTGGTTCTGACCGAGCCTCTGTGCGATCTGGAAACACGGAAACGCATTTTTCAGGATATCATTGCGCAGTATGGCAGCATCGACGGAGAACCGGCGCAGATTCTGATGAAGCCGCATCCCCGTGACGTGCTGGATTATGAGAAAGAATTTTCACAGTATATTATTCTGGATAAGAAGTTTCCAATGGAAATCCTGAATTATATAAAGGATCTTAAATTTGACCGGGTGATTTCAGTGCTTACCGTAACAGATGCCATTTTATTTGCGAAAGAAAAGCTGTTCCTGGGGGAGGACTTTATGGACAGGTACGAAGCACCTGAAATTCACAGACAGAATGAGCAGATCTATTAAATCATTGTAACTATTCAGCCCCCATTCGTAAAACCGCTGCTAACGCAGCGTAGTTTACCTCATGTGGTTACTTCGCCATATAAAATTGCTATTCTGTTTGAATGCAAGCATTCACAGAAAGCAATTTTGCATGGCTCTGAATAGTTACAATTTAAGTATATCGCAATAATTCAGCCATGTACATTCATAAGTTGCCGGAGTAGAGTAACAGTTTCAGCCATACTCATTCATAAGCTGTCGAAGTGCTGGGGTAGATACTTAGTAGTTGGAAAAATTGAAAAAACACACCAAAACAGGTTAGAAAAGTTGAAAAAACATGCCAAAATAGGTTGGAAAAGTTGAAAAAATCATGCTAAAATAGGTTGGAAAAGTTGAATATGTGATTTTGATTAAGAAATAAGGGGGATAATATGCTTGACAGGTCGGCAGGAAAAATAATTACAGAATGGATTTCAGATGGAAAAGATGCTTTATTAGTTACCGGAGCTAGACAAATCGGTAAGACATATCTGATACGAGAGTGCCTGAAAAACAGTGGTTTTCCATACGTGGAGTTGAATTTCATAGAGAACCCGGAATTAATTGAGTTGTTTGCAGGAGCAAAGGATGCAAAAGAATTGATGATGCGGTTAAGTCTGGTGACAAAGGAAACACTTCAAGTTGGTAAGACTATATTCTTTCTTGATGAGATACAGGAGTTTAAAGATATTGTTACAAGAATTAAATTTTTAGTGGAGGACGGGAGCTTTCGTTATATTATGAGTGGTTCTCTTTTAGGCGTGGAATTAAACGATCTCCGATCAGCGCCGGTAGGCTATTTGTCAGTTATTGATATGTTCCCGTTAGATTTTAAAGAATTTGCATGCGCGGTTGGAGTAAATGAGCATATTATATCTGTATTAGAGGAACATTTTAAGAATAGAACCAGGGTAGATGAATTTGTTCATTCCAGGATGCTGGATGTATTTTATCTGTATCTGATTGTAGGAGGAATGCCGGAAGCAGTTGTTATGTATAATGATTCCAATGACCTGGCAAAGGTTGGAGGTATTCATGATAAAATCATCCGGCTGTATAAGCAGGATTTTTCAAAATATGAAAAGACATATAAATTAAAATTGCAGGAAATCTATGACT
>USDI01000025.1 GCA_900553305.1 uncultured Lachnospiraceae bacterium | reverse complement strand
TGACTTCGCAACAGGCGTGGATTCTGCCGAGGTGACGCATATGGAAACGCCGCTCAAGGTACAGGAGCTGATCCAGACCATTCATTTCATGGAGGAGGATGCAGCAAGACGAAGGAGAAAACGGCGGGAACAGCCGCGTCAGCGAAGTCCGGAGGAACGTGCAATGATCCAGCAGGCAAAGGATCTTCTGATGAAGAGTAATCATATATCTGAGGATGAAGCACACAAATACTTATTAAGAACCAGTATGCAAAGTGGCAGGAATCTGTTTGAAACAGCGCAGATGGTACTGCTGCTCAAAAATAAATAAAAGAGGTAAAAGCGATGACACGTGTGAATGAAAACTATTTAAAGCTTCCCGGAAGCTATCTGTTTTCCACGATTGGAAAGAAGCGTAAGGCTTATGCAGAAGCACATCCGGACAGCAATATCATCAGTCTTGGGATCGGAGATGTTACCCAGCCGTTAGCCCCGGCCATTATTACGGCACTGCATAAGGCTGTGGATGAGATGGCGAATGCTGAAACCTTTCATGGCTATGCACCGGATCTCGGATATGAATTTTTAAGGGATGCGATTGCAAAGAACGATTATCAGGATCATGGCTGTGAGATTTATGCGGATGAAATTTTTGTTTCCGATGGAGCAAAATGTGACTGTGGTAATATTCAGGAGATTTTCAGTGCGGATGCGAAGATTGCAGTGTGTGATCCCGTATATCCGGTTTACGTGGATACGAACGTGATGGCAGGAAGAACCGGCGAGTACGATCCGAAGTCCGAAACCTGGAGCAATGTGATCTACATGCCCTGTGTAGCCTCCAATAACTTTGCACCGGAGCTTCCGAAGGAAGTGCCTGACCTCATTTATCTGTGCTTCCCGAATAACCCGACGGGCGCAACGATTACGAAAGCACAGCTTCAGGAATGGGTAGATTACGCAAACCGTACCGGATCGGTTATCATTTATGATGCTGCTTATGAAGCCTATATTTCAGAAAAAGATATTCCTCATTCCATTTATGAATGTGAAGGGGCAAGAACCTGTGCGATTGAGATGCATTCCTTCTCCAAGAACGCAGGCTTTACCGGCGTGCGTCTGGGATATACCGTTATTCCGAAGGAATTAACCTGTGGCGGTGTTGCCCTGCATGGCTTATGGGCAAGAAGACATGGAACGAAATACAATGGCGCACCTTATATTGTACAGCGTGCCGGGGAAGCGGTTTATTCTCTGGAAGGAAAGCAGCAGTTAAAGGAGCAGGTTGCTTACTATATGAAGAATGCCGCTTATATCCGCGAAGAGCTGGCTGATGCAGGCTTTACGGTATCGGGTGGTGTGAATGCGCCTTATATCTGGTTAAAGACCACGAACGGCATGACGAGCTGGGAATTCTTCGATTATCTGCTGGAAAGAGCCAATGTGGTCGGAACTCCGGGATCCGGTTTTGGACCGAGCGGAGAAGGGTACTTCCGTCTGACCGCGTTCGGCAGCCATGAGAACACGAAGGAAGCCGTACGCCGGATTAAGGCGCTGTAAGAAGCCATAGTATAACACAACACGGAAAGCCGCGTATAAGAAAACAGACAGAAGGAGGCAGAGTGTCAGTAGATGCTCTGCCTTAATTATTTCTGCTAAATTTAAGGCAATCCATAAATTGATGATTGACATACAATATTCCGTATGCTATATTCAGAACAAAGCATATATTTCAAATAATCGAATCTGAATCATCCGTTTCTGATACGGATGAATTTCTAAGATATTATAGATCGAGACAATTGGAACAGTATTGAAGGAAACGCTGATTATATCAGCATTTCTTTAGCTGTTGGCTATCGTTTTGTATCTATTCTAATTGCAAAAACAGAAGTTTTCTGAAATCCATGCTTTTAAATCACATTCTAAAAATTGAAGAGGCAGGAGGAAGGAAAGTAGCTATGCGTTTGGATGACCGGGATGAATGTTTTATAAACGTTGAGCAATCAATTTCTATCCTTCTGCAAAGGGAGGAAGAGAAATGGAAGAAACAAAAGTACAGAGAAATTATAAAGATACGGTAAGCAGGATGTTGTTCCGGGAGCCGGAAAATGCGCTGTCTTTATACAATGCTTTGAATGGGACAAGTTATACGGATGCTTCACAGATTACATTTAATATGTTAGACAATGCAATCTATATGGGGATGCAGAACGATATCTCCTTTTTGATTATGAACGAGGTGAACCTGTATGAGCATCAGTCCACTTACAATCTGAATATGCCCTTACGGGATTTATTTTATGTAGCAGACCTGCTACAGGTCTATGTAAAAGATCAATCGTTGTACAGTTCGAAATTAATTAGGTTACCAACACCGCATTTTGTGGTATTCTATAATGGAACAGGGAATAAACCGGAGAGACGGATCTTAAGATTATCAGAGGCATTTGAAGTACCAACAAAAGATCCAGAGTTGGAATTAAAGGTAACAATACTGAATATTAATCCCAGTATGAATGAGGAACTGAAAGAAAAGTGTCCGATCCTAAAGCAGTATACCCAGTATGTAGAGCAGGTCCGGTACAATAGCACAAGTATGCCACTGGAACAGGCGGTGGAAACGGCAATCGAATACTGTATCAAGCATGAGATATTGAAGGATTTTTTGTTAAAGCAAAGAGCAGAGGTAGTCAAGATGAGCATTTTTGAATATGATGAAGAACGTGAAATGGAACTGATCCGGAGAGATGAGAGGGAGATTGGAAAAGAGATCGGTCAAAAGCTCGGGGAAGAGATTGGAGCTGAGAAAGAACGTGAAAATACAATTAAGTCCATTATCTCATTTGGCAGAAAATTAGGTGCAAGTAAAGAACAAATAATCAGAGAATTACAGGAAAGATGTTTATTAGAGGAACAGGAAGCAGAAAAGAAAGTCTCTCTTTACTGGAAGAGATAACCATATGGCAGCTCCTGAAAAGATCTGAAAATCAACTTCTCTTTGACTTTTTTCTTGAGAGAAAATATAATGATATATGTGCTAAATTGCGGGATCTGCTTTTGCAGGGAGGCAATTTGTATACCAAATTATAAGCAATAAAAAGAATGGGAGTGGTTATAACATGAAGGAACTGAAAGATTATGTTCGCAGTATTCCGGATTTTCCGGAACCGGGAATTATTTTCCGTGATGTAACGAGTGTACTGCAGGATGCAGAAGGATTTAAGCTTGCGATTGATTCCATGATCAAATTACTGGATGGAGTGGAATTTGATGTGATTGCAGGTGCAGAGTCCCGTGGATTTATTCTGGGAGCACCGATTGCTTATGCAATGGGCAAGCCTTTTGTATTGATCCGTAAGAAGGGCAAGCTGCCCTGTGAAACCATTGAACAGAGCTATGATCTGGAATACGGTACAGCAACCATTGAGATGCACAAGGATTCCATTAAACCGGGACAGAAGGTTGTTCTCGTAGATGACCTGATTGCGACAGGCGGTACGGTAGAGGCTGCAATTAAGCTGATTGAACAGCTTGGCGGCGAGGTTGTAAAGGTAATCTTTATGATGGAGCTTGCGGGTTTAAATGGAAGAGCGAAGCTCGCCAATTACGATGTGGCATCTGTCATTACTTATGAAGGAAAATAAATTTTGAAGTTTTACATAGGACAAGCGATAACACAACAACAAAATGAATGGAGATAGTTATGTTAGAGAAATTTTTTAAACTGAAAGAAAATGGTACGAATGTCCGCACGGAAGTTGTAGCAGGTATTACCACCTTTATGACCATGGCATACATTCTTGCTGTAAATCCCAGTATTTTATCTGCATCCGGAATGGATGCACAGGCTGTATTAATTGCAACAGCGCTTGCTTCCTTTATTGGGACGATGTGCATGGCTCTGCTTGCCAATTATCCGTTTGCACTGGCACCGGGACTTGGATTAAATGCGTATTTTGCATATACCGTATGCGGATCTATGGGTTATTCCTGGCAGATCGCGTTATTTGCCGTATTCGTAGAAGGGCTGATTTTCATTGTATTGTCCCTTACGAATGTGCGTGAAGCAATCTTCAATGCAATTCCGCTTCAGTTAAAGAAGGGGGTTTCCGTTGGCATTGGTTTATTCATTGCTTTTATCGGTTTTCAGAATGCGGGAATTGTTGTAAACAGTGATTCTACACTGGTCTCTATTGTTGATTTTACAGCAGATTTCCATACCTCCGGTATTTCTGCATTATTAGCAGTAATTGGTATTTTCATTATTGCCGTTCTTTATGTAAAGAAGGTAAAGGGGGCAATTCTGATCGGTATTTTTGCAACATGGATTCTGGGTATTATCTGCCAGCTTACCGGATTATATGTGGTTACTCCGGATGCAGGATACTATTCCCTGATTCCGGCATGGAGCAGCTTCAACCTCGGAGCGATTTCTTCTATTTTCGGACAGTGCTTCAAGGCTGATTTCTCCAGCTTACGTGCATTTGATTTTATTGCAATTGTATGTGCATTCCTCTTTGTTGATATCTTTGATACACTCGGAACGTTAATCGGATGTGCAACCAAGGCGGACATGCTGGACAAAGATGGCAAGCTTCCCCGTATCAAAGAAGCGCTTCTTGCAGATGCGATCGCAACGACCGCGGGTGCAGTGCTTGGTACTTCTACAACAACAACCTTCGTAGAAAGCTCTGCCGGTGTGGCAGAAGGCGGAAGAACAGGACTTTCTTCTGTTGTAACAGGACTTTTGTTCCTGCTTGCTGTTTTCCTTTCTCCGATTTTTATCACGATTCCGAGCTTTGCAACAGCTCCGGCATTATTATTTGTAGGCTTCCTGATGATTTCTGCTGTTACAGCAATTGATTTCAATGATTATACAGAAGCTGTTCCAGCATATCTTGCACTGATTGCTATGCCGCTTACATACAGTATTTCCGAAGGTATTGCAGCCGGTGTTATCTCTTATGTGGTAATTAATCTGGTATCCGGAAAGGCAAAGAAGATCACGCCGTTAATGTATGTACTTGCAGTACTGTTTATCTGTAAATTTATTTTCTTATAAAATGGGAAATGTATCAGGGTTTAAGAAGTGAAGGAGCAGTCATGGAAAAACAAAAGGGAAAAGCAGGGTATTATGTGTTAAGTGTTGTACCATTACTTGCAACGTTAATGATACAGGTGCTTTCGGGGCTTGCATGCAGTGTGATTGGTTCCGTAGTCTATACTGTGCGTATCACAATGAATGGAGAAACAGACCTCCTGAATGATTCGGCAGCGCTACAGGCAGCAGTTACGGATTATATCATGCAGTATATTATTTATGCAGTTATTGTGGCACAGATTCTGACACTGATCGGAGTTGTAATCTGGTATGGCATTCTGATTAAAAAGAAGAATATCAACCGGCCGGTCAAAGATTGTGTCAACGTGCGGACCGTATTGATGTGTATACTGGCAGGGATAGGATTACAACTTGTAATTGATTTCTTCTTAAATATCGTAGCACTGGCTTTCCCGGATGCAATGGGAGCCTATTCGGAACTCATTGAGATGGTGGGCATTGGTGAAACAACCTGGATTTCTCTGTTAGCAACAGTGATACTGGCACCGATTTCCGAAGAGCTTCTTTTCCGTGGACTCACGTTGCGTTTTCTTCGGAGTGCGGGTGTGAAGTTTGCGATAGCAAATGTACTTCAGGCATTGTTCTTTGGAATTTTACATATGAATCTGGTCCAAGGTATCTATACTTTTGTAGTGGGACTTGTTTTGGGATATGTTGCCGGAAAGTGCAGAACGGTTTTCCTGCCGATCCTGTTACATCTGTGCTTCAATTTTGCAGGAACATTCTTTGCAACGTTGTTAGCCGGAAAATCTGGATGGCTTATGCAGAGTCTTCTCATGGTTATCGGTGTTCTGATGCTTGCAGGTGCATTTTTCCTGGTTCAAAAAGAAATAAAAGTATCTGGTGGAACAAAAGCTGAATCACAGGCAGATGAGTCGCTTGATGTGAACTTATAGGAATTAATTTAGTAACATTGTATAAGCAAAGAAATAGCAGGCCTCCGAATAAGCAATGAATTATCCGGAGGTCCTGCAAATGAAACAATTACATAAAAATCTCGTTAAAATTGCAAAAAGTACTTGCATTATTCTTAAATATATAATAAAATGATCAAGTGCGATGCGGACGGATCGCATCTGATATGGCCCGTTGGTCAAGCGGTTAAGACGCCGCCCTCTCACGGCGGAATCAGGGGTTCGATTCCCCTACGAGCTGTTGGCTAGAATAGTCCAACCCAAGAAAATAGCCTATTCCACACTTCGGGAGAGGTTATTTTTTTATGTGAAATCTACCAAAGAAAGCGAGAGAGAACATGGGAACAGATAACTACTATTCCGTAAAAGAGGATGTACAGAAGTACATTGACGGATGCAAAACAAAAATGAATGTGAGAACGCACAAGGTATTTGGACGTGCTATTTTAGCAGGAATGATGATTGCGTTTGGCGCATCGGCAAGTAATGTAGCAGCACATGCAGTCACGAATGTCGGTCTTTCCAGACTGGTAGCCGGATGTGTATTCCCGGTCGGACTGATGATGGTTGTTCTTCTCGGTGCAGAGTTGTTCACCGGGGACTGCTTAATGGCAATGGGAAATGCGGAAGGAACCTGTACGATCCTTGACTTATGTAAGTTCCTGTTTGTGGTATATGTGGGAAACTTTGTAGGATCCATTTTACTGGCGGTTGTGAATGTGATTTCCGGACAGTTAAATTATTCCTCAGGACTTCTTGGAGCCTATACAATTAAGGTAGCGATGGGAAAGGTGAATATGTCTTTTGGACAGGCACTGTGTTCCGGAATCCTTTGTAATATTCTGGTATGTGCAGCCGTCCTTATGGCGATGTGTGCAAGAGATATTGTTGGTAAGCTGTTTGCCTGCTTCTTCACGATTATGCTGTTCGTGGTAGCAGGATATGAGCACTGCGTTGCCAACATGTATTATATTCCTGCCGGACTGATTGCTTCTAAGAATGCGAACTATGTGCAGGTTGCCATGGATACCTACGGATACACGGCAGATCAGCTTGCATCCTTGAATCTCTATGGATTCTTTGTGAAAAACCTGGTTCCGGTTACAATTGGAAATATTATTGGTGGAGCAGTGCTCGGCCTGATTCTTCTTTATCTTCACGGAGACGAAAAGAAGAAAAATAAATAGTGATTAAATCATGTCTTCAATGGTATGAGCGAGGCCGTCATGATCATTATCGTATTGGGTAATGGTTGTGGCGGCTTTTTTGACAGCTTCGGTTGCGTTCGCCATGGCAATTCCCATTCCGGCTTCTGTAATCATGGAGATATCATTCTCGGCGTCTCCGGCAGCAAGGCTGAAAGCCGGATTGATGGAAAGCAGTTCACAGAGCTTGCGAACTGCAGCACCTTTTCCGGAAGCGGAAGGAAATACTTCCAGATAATAGGGATTGGAATAGGCAAGGGAAATGCCTTCCTTTTCAGCCCAGGGAAGAAGCTCCTGACGTAAAGCTTCCAGTTTATCTGTATCGTTCCGTTCAATGATCAGACATTTACAGGGTTCCACATCAAGTACGGAGAAAATGTCCGGATTGATGATAGTGGGGGTATTGATAAAGCGCTGGTAATAAGCAAGTCCTTCATCCATGGTCGGAGACACAATATGAGTCTCGGAATAGGTATGAAAGTGAATCCCGTAGGAAGCGGCAAGATTTGCCACATATTTTACCTGGGAAAGCTTCAGTCCGATCCGGTAAAGTACCTGACCGGTTTCACAGTCGTAGATTTCCCCGCCGTTATAACCGATCAGATACATGCCTTTATAATGGAGATTCAGTGCATTCTGGGTATATTTGATATTATTGATATCCCTGCCGGAACAGAGAACGAATTTGTGTCCGGCATCCGTCCACTTTGTCAGGACTTCTTTGGTATAATCGGTAACCTGCTTTTCGTGGTTTAACAGGGTGCCGTCCATATCGGTAAATAAAATTTTGGTTTTCTTATAAAGTTCAGGATGATTCATCATGTAATTCCTTTTCTCTTTGATGGTAGTCAGTACCTCTTCGGGTACAAAAAGTTTCCCATAACCGGTGCCAAGATCAAGGCCGGGCTTTGCGGTACCATGGAAATCGGAGCCTCCGCTGATGCACAGGTCATATTTTTTCGCAAGAGCACGGATCTGTCGTTCATCCGCAGGCGTATGGGTAGAATAAATGGCTTCAATTCCCATCAGTCCGATCTCTTTTAAGGAAGCTACCAGCTTGTCCAACTGGTCTTTCCCCATGTGATAAAGACAGGGATGAGCCAGAATCGGAAAGCCGCCGCCCTTCAGGATAATTTCGACTGCACGCATGGGGGTAATCTTTTTACGGGGAACAAAGCAGGGACCGTGATCGCCGATATAGCGGTCAAAGGCTTCCTTGACGCTCTTCACATATCCATGTTTCAAAAGATATTTTGCGTAGTGCGCTCTTGTCAGTACACAGTCTGGAAATTCTGTTTCCAGCTCCTCATAGGTTACGGGCATGCCATGTTCAGTCAGACGTCTGCACATTTCGATGTTGCGGATTTTACGGCCGTTGACAAAGTGCACGAGACGTCTTTTAAAATAATCACTTTCATAATCAATATAAAGACCGACGATATGGATATCGCGGCCTTCATATTCCGAGGAAAATTCAATTCCGGGAATCACTTCGATGTCCTTGTCCTTTGCAGCAGCAAGCGCTTCTGAGATTCCGTCTGTGGTATCGTGATCGGTCAGGGCAAATGCAGATAAGCCCTTTTCCAATGCATAATTTACAAGTTCAGCCGGGGTGCAGCTTCCGTCTGATTTCGTAGAATGTACATGCAGATCAATTGCTTTCAATTCGTTGTTCCTTTCTTGTGCATACGATCTTACTTATACAAGGGTATGACCAGAAGACGAAGTTTAATCTTCGTCTTCCCCGTCCTGCTTGGTATAAACGGTACGCTTACGTGCCATTTCATCACTTTCAAGATATTCGTCGTAGGTGGTGATCTTGTCAATCAGCGTTCCGTCCGGGAGAATTTCCATGATACGGTTTGCCGTTGTCTGTACAAACTGGTGATCATGGCAGGAGAAGAGTGCAACACCGGGGAACTTGATCAGTCCGTTGTTCAGGGCAGTGATGGATTCCATATCCAGGTGGTTGGTCGGCTCATCGAGAATCAGACAGTTTGCACCGCTGATCATCATTTTGGAAAGGAGACAACGTACCTTTTCTCCACCGGATAAAACCTTTACCTTCTTCACACCGTCTTCACCGGCGAAAAGCATTCTGCCAAGGAAACCACGTACATAGGTGACATCCTTAACCGGAGAGTAGCCGGTCAGCCAGTCCACAATCGTCAGGTTGTTATCAAACTCAGCCGTGCTATCCTTCGGGAAATATGCCTGGGAGGTGGTAACACCCCATTTATAAGTACCTTCATCAGGTTCCATTTCACCCATTAAAATCTGGAAGAGAGTAGTCTTTGCAAGCTCGTTGCTTCCAACGAAAGCAATCTTGTCCTCATGTCCCATGATAAATGAAATGTTGTTTAATACCTTTTCGCCATTAATGGTCTTGGAGATTCCTTCTACAGAGAGAACCTCATTACCGATTTCACGGTCGGGACGGAAGTCGATATAAGGATATTTACGGCTGGAGGGTTTGATTTCATCCAGCTCGATTTTTTCAAGGGCACGCTTTCTACTGGTTGCCTGCTTGGATTTACTTGCGTTTGCGGAGAAACGGGAGATAAATTCCTGTAATTCCTTGATCTTTTCTTCCTTCTTCTTATTGGCTTCCTTCATCTGCTTGATCAATAACTGGCTGGACTCAAACCAGAAGTCGTAGTTTCCGGCATAAAGCTGGATCTTGCCATAGTCAATGTCTGCGGTATGGGTACATACTTTATTTAAGAAGTAACGGTCATGGGATACGACGATAACGGTATTCTCAAAGTTAATGAGGAATTCCTCCAGCCATGCAATCGCGTCGAGATCCAGGTGGTTGGTCGGCTCGTCGAGAAGCAGGATGTCCGGGTTGCCGAACAGCGCTTTCGCAAGTAAAACCTTCACCTTGTCATTACCGTTTAAGTCTTTCATGATTGCATAATGTAAGGAAGGATCAATACCAAGACCGTTTAATAACATGGCGGCATTGCTTTCGGCTTCCCAGCCGTCCATTTCCGCAAATTCCGCTTCAAGCTCGCTGGCACGGATACCGTCTTCGTCGCTGAAATCCTCTTTGGCATAGATGGCGTCCTTTTCTTTCATAATCTGGTAAAGGCGTTCATTACCCATAATAACAACATCCATAACCGGATACGCATCATACTTGAAATGATCCTGTTCAAGGACCGAAAGACGCTGGCCGGGAGTGATGGTAACATCACCGCTTGTCGTTTCCAGAGCGCCGGATAATATCTTTAAAAATGTGGACTTTCCGGCACCGTTGGCACCGATCAGACCATAGCAGTTTCCCTCGGTAAATTTGATATTTACATCCTCAAAGAGGGCCTTCTTGCCGATTCGTAAAGTTACATTATTTGCCTGAATCATTTTCTTACCTCTGTTTTCTCGATTTTATTGTTGGACATACAAATCTTATTATACATAAAATCGTTGGATTTTCAAGGAAAATAAGCTATAGAAGGATCATAGTGTTTGTGATAGAATAAAATTAATAGCAAAAACAAAATGTAAGGGAGTCCTGACTATGAAACTGAATTACAAAAGAACTGTGCTAATCGGTCTGGCCTTTCTTTCCATTTGTGCGTTCTGGCAGATGTATGACAGCATTATTCCACTGATCCTGCAGAACACATTTGGAATCGGGGAGACACTGACCGGAGCCATCATGGCGGCCGATAACGTGCTTGCCATTTTTTTGCTTCCGTTATTCGGAGCATTATCGGATAAGGCCGATACCCGTTTTGGAAAGAGAATGCCGTTTATCGTGACGGGAACGGTGCTGGCGGTGATTTTTCTGCTGCTTTTACCGATCGCAGACAGAAAGGTCAACATGGTATTGTTTATCGTATCCCTGTTTGCACTTCTCGTATCCATGGGACTGTACCGCTCACCGGCAGTAGCGCTGATGCCGGATCTGACACCGAATAAGCTCCGCAGTAAGGGAAATGCGATTATCAATCTGATGGGAGCGGTAGGCGGTGTTTATACGCTGATCATGATTAAGCTCCTGGTCGGCAAGGGAGAACGTCCGGATTACATGCCGCTGTTTGTCAGCGTAGCTGCCCTGATGGCAGTTTCTGTGGGTATTCTGGCAATTACCATTTCCGAGAAAAAGGTAAAGGCGAAGGTAGCAGAAGAGATCAAAGCCTATGAAGACAGCACCGGATTAAAGGTGGAAACCGAGGACACCATCGAAGAAGAGGAAGCTGCAAAGGACGGCGGGGCAGTAAAGCATCAGATGCCTGCAGAAGTAAAGCGCAGCATGGGATTTCTGCTTGCCTCCATTTTCCTGTGGTTTACGGCTTACAATGCAGTAACGACTGCTTTTTCCCGTTATACGAAGGTCGTATGGCACCTGGAGGGTGGCGGTTTTGCAGACTGTCTGATGGTAGCGACCATAGCAGCTATTTTGAGCTATGTTCCCATCGGTAATCTGGCAGGAAAGATTGGCAGAAAGAAGACGATTCTTGTCGGAATCGTGCTGATGAGCGGATGCTATTTTGCAGCGATTTTTGCCAATCAGTATCATGCACTGATTAACGTGGCTTTTGCAGTGATCGGTATCGGCTGGGCGGCCATCAATGTCAACTCCTATCCGATGATTGTTGAGATGAGTAAGGGAAGTGATATTGGTAAGTTCACAGGAACCTATTATACCTTTTCCATGGCGGCACAGATCCTGACACCGATTCTGTCAGGCTTCCTGCTCGAGAAGGTTTCCTACCGGACACTGTTCCCGTATGCATTCGTGTTCTCGGTTCTGGCATTTATTACAATGATGCAGGTACATCACGGCGATACCAGACCGGATAAGAAGGCAAGCGTTCTGGAACACTTCGACGTGGATGATTAAAGTGGTTTTGTATTGACGGGAGAGAAATTTACATAAGAAATCAGGTAAAAAAGAAATGAAAACAATGGCAGTATTAATTTGGTTAGAAGTGATCGTTATCATTCTGGCGGTACTTGTTATTCTGTATTTGTTAATGATTATGCCGAGGCTTACAAACCGGCGGGAACGGAAGAAGTTTTTAAGTGTGTATTATGCACATCGTGGTTTACACGATAATGAAACGGATGCCCCGGAAAATTCCATGGAGGCTTTTCGCAAAGCAGTAGAGGCAGGCTATGGAATTGAGCTGGATGTGCAGGTGACTAAGGATAAGATCCCGGTAGTTTTCCATGACTTTACGTTACAAAGGGTATGCGGACAGGAAGGTAAGGTATGTGACTATACCTATGAAGAACTGCAGAAGTTCCGTTTATGTAAGAGTAACGAAACGATTCCGTTATTTGAAGATGTTTTAAAGCTTGTGGATGGAAAGGTTCCTCTCATCGTGGAACTGAAGGTAGAGCTTACGGATCTTTCGGTATGTGAAAAGGCAGATGCCCTTTTACGGAAATACAAGGGACTGTACTGCATGGAGTCCTTCAATCCTCTGGCGGTGTTCTGGTATCGCAGACATCATAAGGAAGTCGTGCGCGGACAGCTTGCGGAAGCCTTTTTACGCACCGGGGAATTCAAAGGACCGCTGTACTTTATTCTGCAGAACCTGTTGCTGAACTTCCTGACAAAGCCGGATTTCGTGGCATATAACCACAAGCATGCAAATGTTTTATCCAGAAGAATCTGCCGTGGTCTTTATGGAAATATGGCGGCAGCATGGACGATCAAAAGCCAGCAGGAATTAGAGGAAGCAAAGAAGCATTTTGATGTATTTATCTTTGATTCCTTTATCCCGGATCAAAAGAAGAATCAGAATCAAAGATAAACAGAATTTTAATGCGTAGTGTTTGATATTATGTTATAATAAATTTATTAGGGGTAACATCAAATTTTGAGGGAAAAGGAGAAGAGAATTATGGAAAAATGGGTTTACTTATTTAAGGAAGGAAGCGCTGACATGAGAAATCTGCTCGGCGGCAAGGGTGCAAACCTTGCAGAGATGACCAACATCGGCCTTCCTGTACCGCAAGGATTTACAATTACGACAGAGGCCTGCACACAATACTACGAAGATGGACGCGAGATCAATGGAGAGATCCGTGCACAGATTGATGAGTACATAGGAAAGATGGAAGAGATTACCGGTAAGAAGTTTGGAGATAAGAAGAACCCGCTGCTCGTATCCGTCCGTTCCGGAGCACGTGCTTCCATGCCGGGTATGATGGACACTATCCTGAATCTTGGTCTGAATGAGGAAGTAGTGAATGCCATTGCAGAGATGTCCGGCAATCCCCGTTGGGCATGGGACTGCTATCGGAGATTTATCCAGATGTATTCCGACGTTGTTATGGAGGTCGGCAAGAAGTACTTCGAAGAACTGATTGATGAAATGAAGGAAAAGCGCGGCGTGAAGCAGGACGTTGAGCTTACGACAGAAGACCTTAAGGAACTGGCAGCACAGTTTAAGGCAGAATACAAAGAGAAGATCGGTGAAGATTTCCCGGATGATCCGAAGGAACAGTTGATGGGAGCAATCAAAGCCGTATTCCGTTCCTGGGACAACCCCCGTGCGAATGTTTACCGTCGTGACAACGACATCCCGTATTCCTGGGGAACCGCAGTCAATGTACAGTCCATGGCATTTGGTAATATGGGTGATGACTGTGGTACAGGCGTTGCCTTTACCCGTGACCCTGCAACCGGAGAGAAGGGACTGTTTGGTGAATTCTTAACGAATGCACAGGGCGAGGACGTTGTAGCAGGTGTCCGTACTCCGATGAAGATTGCGGAGATGGAGCAGAAGTTTCCGGAAGCATTCAAGCAGTTTACCGAAGTATGCCAGACCTTAGAGAAGCATTACAGAGACATGCAGGATATGGAATTTACCGTAGAGCATGGAAAGCTTTATATGCTGCAGACACGTAATGGTAAGAGAACCGCACAGGCTGCACTTAAGATTGCCTGTGATCTTGTAGATGAAGGTATGAGAACAGAGGAAGAGGCCGTTGCCATGATCGATCCCCGTAACCTGGATACCTTATTGCATCCGCAGTTCGATGCGGCTGCATTAAAGGCAGCTACCCCAGTTGGAAAGGGACTTGGCGCATCTCCCGGCGCTGCATGCGGTAAGATTGTTTTCTCCGCAGAAGATGCAGAAAACTGGGCCGGCAGGGGTGAGAAGGTTGTTCTGGTTCGTCTTGAAACCTCTCCCGAAGACATTACCGGTATGAAGGTATCCCAGGGTATCCTTACGGTACGTGGCGGTATGACAAGCCATGCAGCCGTTGTTGCCCGTGGTATGGGAACCTGTTGTGTTTCCGGTTGTGGTGACATTGTGATGGATGAAGCCAATAAGACCTTTACTTTAGGCGGCAAGGAATTCCACGAAGGAGATTACCTTTCCATTGATGGTACAACAGGAAATATTTATGATGGACAGATTAAGACCGTAGATGCAAAGATCGCCGGAGAGTTCGGACGAGTTATGGCATGGGCAGACAAATACCGCAGGTTAAAGGTTCGTACCAATGCCGATACGCCTCGTGATGCAAGAAGAGCAAGAGAACTTGGCGCAGAAGGAATCGGACTATGCCGTACGGAGCATATGTTCTTCGAAGAAGACCGTATTGCCGCATTCCGTGAGATGATCTGTTCCGATACCGTAGAAGAAAGAGAAGTTGCACTCGAAAAGATTCTTCCTTATCAGCAGGGAGACTTCAAGGAACTTTATGAGGCACTCGAAGGAAATCCGGTAACTATCCGTTTCTTAGATCCCCCGCTTCATGAATTCGTTCCGACGGAGGAAGCAGATATTGAGAAGCTTGCAAAGGCGAAGAATAAGAGCGTTAATGAAATCAAGGCCATGATCGACAGCTTACATGAATTCAACCCGATGATGGGACACAGAGGATGCCGTCTGGCAGTTACTTATCCGGAAATTGCCAAGATGCAGACCAAGGCTGTGATCCGTGCGGCAATCGAGGTTAAGAAAGAGCATCCGGACTGGAATCTGAAGCCGGAAATCATGATTCCGCTTGTTGGTGATGTAAAGGAATTTGACTTCGTTAAGAAGATCGTTGTAGAAACCGCAGATGCAGAAATCAAGGCAGCAGGAATTACCATGGAGTACGAGGTAGGTACGATGATTGAGATTCCGCGTGCAGCACTTACCGCAGATGCGATTGCGAAGGATGCAGATTTCTTCTGCTTCGGTACGAATGACTTAACACAGATGACCTATGGATTCTCCCGTGATGATGCGAGCAAGTTCTTAGGTGGATACTATGACACCAAGATCTTTGAATATGATCCGTTCATCAAGCTTGACCAGATTGGTGTTGGTAAGCTGATGGAAATGGCGATCCAGCTTGGCAGACCGGCGAACCCGAATCTCCATATCGGTATCTGTGGCGAGCACGGTGGAGATCCTTCTTCCGTAGAATTCTGCCACAAGATTGGTCTGGATTATGTATCCTGTTCACCGTTCCGTGTGCCGATCGCAAGACTGGCAGCAGCGCAGGCTGCTATCGCCGAAAAGAGGAATTAGGCAACAATATATTTATTTCTGCAAGGGAAAGCATTTATTGCTTTCCCTTGTTTGGTATAGCCGCCAAAGTTCTGTTTTCCCCTAATTTCAGAGGAATTTCAAAAATATCTTGACCTAAAGTCAGGTTTATGTACTATGGTATGTGTAGCACATGAAATGGTGTGCTTCAAGACAGGAAAACGGGGAGGAATGAGATATGTTTCAGGAAACGAAAAAATTAAGTAATGGAGTAGAAATTCCGGTGCTGGCCCTTGGCACGTGGTTTATTGATGATGACAAGGTATCTGATGCCGTAAAGACTGCTATGCAGTTCGGATATCGTCATGTGGACACTGCACAGGCTTATGGCAACGAACGCGGTGTGGGTGAAGGGATCTGTACCTGTGGTGTGCCGAGAGAGCAGCTTTTTGTTACATCAAAGGTTGCTGCAGAATATAAGACTTATGAGGAAGCAGCGGCAAGCATTGACAAAACCATTGCGGACATGGGGCTGGATTATCTTGATATGATGATCATTCACAGCCCGCAGCCCTGGGACAAGGTAAACCAGAGTGAAGATCGTTACGTGGAGGGCAATCGCGCAGCATGGAGAGCACTGGAGGATGCTTACAAGGCCGGAAAGCTTCGTGCCATCGGTGTATCCAATTTCCTACAGGAAGATTTGGAAAGTCTGTGGGAAACGGCAGAAATTAAGCCGATGGTTAATCAGGTGCTTTGCCACATTTCTAATTCACCACTGGAATTGATTGATTATTGCCAGAAGAAGGGCATAGTAATGGAAGCATATTCTCCTGTTGCTCACGGTGAAGCACTTAAAAACAGGGCAATCGCTGATATGGCTGAAAAGTATGGAGTCACGATTCCACAGTTGTGCATCCGTTTTGACATCCAGCTTGGAATGATTGTTCTGCCGAAGACTGCAAATCCGGAGCACATGAAGACCAACGCGGCTGTTGATTTTGTAATAGCAGAGGAAGATATGGAAATTCTCAAGCATCTGGAAAAAATCAAGGACTATGGCGAGTATGGTTTCTTCCCGGTATTTGGCGGTAAGCTGTAAAATAGAAAATAAGAAACGCAGGGAAGCCTGTACAGTAAAGGAATCATACTAAAATGACAATATAAAAAACGTAGGGAAGCATTGTATCTCAAAGGATTTGGGATGCAGTGCTTTTTTTATAGAAGTAATGGTCATTCTGTGCTGAAAATAGTCGTTTGGTGAATCCGACTATTGAATAGAAAAAATATCTTCGATATTAATAATGACTGAGGAATGAAACTATGAACATTATGATTTGTGATGAATGACGGACGCATATACCAATTATATTTTAGAATTTCTGGCTTCATAGGGAGTAGATACAAGCCAGGAGTTTGTAATCAACGGGACACATTGTGAACTGGTAAATGGAAAAATAAAAGAAGTGGGTAACGATTATGTGGTGCCTGATTCCATTCAGACGGCAGCAGTGAAAAGATATGAAGAAAAAATGATGGACATTTTAAAGGATGGAAACTGGTATCGGATGGCGCAGACTTAGCAGGCCGTTTAAAGGAGATCGGTTAGGAGAGCAGCAATGTTGCTTTGGTTGATGAATATGAAGAAGGGGTGGAGAACAGAATAAAAGAAACAGTTGAAACAGCAGATGAAAGCTGCTGTGAGAGATAACAGACAAGCCGAAGAATTAAACAAAAAACTGGCTCAGATAGAAAGGGCATTCATTGCTGACAGAATGATAGCGTTAAGGCTGGGATTGGATAAGTGTAGATGTTGGTGAAAACATCTGCACTTATTTATATATGAGGAAGTAGATGGTAAATAAAGGATAAAATGAAAAAATATGACAAAAAATGCAGAAAATCTGACAAAATGATGGATGTAGGAATCGGGAAACTATATAATTATATTGACACTTGGTTTATAGGTAATT
>USDI01000024.1 GCA_900553305.1 uncultured Lachnospiraceae bacterium | reverse complement strand
ATCAACTGGTAGAGGCATTGTCAATGCTGCGCACCAGATTCTGATAAATGTCTTCGGTCATGAACGGAATCATCGGAGCTGCACACTTAGCCACCGTAACAAGTGCGGTATAAAGTGTCATGTAAGCGTTGATCTTATCCTGCTCCATGCCCTTTGCCCAGAAACGCTCACGGCTTCTTCTGACATACCAGTTACTCATATCATCCACAAAGCTCTCCAGTGCTCTTGCAGCTTCGGGAATCCTGTAATGATCCAGATCCTCATCCACTTCGATAATCATGGAGTTCAGCTTACTTAAAAGCCACTTGTCCATAACCGGAAGCTTATCATATTCCAGGGTATACTTCGTTGCATCAAAGTTATCAATATTTGCATAAAGAACAAAGAATGCGTAAGTATTCCACAAGGTTCCCATGAATTTACGCTGTCCTTCGACAACGGCCTTGCCATGGAAACGGTTCGGCAGCCATGGTGCGGAGTTAATGTAGAAGTACCAGCGGATCGCATCTGCACCATAAGTCTCCAGTGCATCGAACGGATCTACGGCATTTCCTTTGCTCTTACTCATCTTCTGTCCATTCTCATCCTGAACGTGGCCTAAAACGATAACATTTTCATAAGGCGCTTTATTAAACAGCAGAGTGGATTCTGCCATCAGGGAATGGAACCATCCACGGGTCTGGTCAACAGCTTCGGAAATAAACTGTGCCGGGAACTGCTGCTCGAAGATCTCCTTATTTTCAAACGGATAATGATGCTGTGCAAACGGCATTGCGCCGGAGTCAAACCAGCAGTCAATCACTTCCGGTACTCTCTTCATGGTCTTACCGCAGTCCGGACAAACCATGGTGATTTCGTCGATATAAGGTCTGTGCAGCTCTACGGTCTGTGCAGCCGGGTTGCCGGAACGCTTCTCCAATTCATCACGGCTTCCGATGCATTCCTGATGTCCACAGCCTTCGCATTCCCAGATATTAAGAGGAGTTCCCCAGTAACGGTTACGGGAAATCGCCCAGTCCTGAATGTTTTCAAGCCAGTTGCCGAAACGTCCCTTACCGATGGATTCCGGAATCCAGTTTACGGTGTTGTTGTTGCGGATTAAGTCATCCCTTACTGCGGTTTCCTTGATATACCAGGATTCTCTTGCATAGTAAATAAGCGGTGTATCACATCTCCAGCAGTGCGGATATTCATGCTCAAACTTCGGTGCATCGAAGAGCTTTCCTTCTTTATCCAGATCGACAAGGACATCCTTATCGGCATCCTTCACGAATTTACCGGCATACGGTGTCTCTGCGGTAAGGCATCCCTTGCCATCCACGAACTGTACAAACGGAAGGTCATAGTCACGGCCGACTCTCGCATCGTCTTCACCAAAAGCAGGTGCGATATGAACGATACCGGTACCATCTGTCATGGTTACATAGTTGTCACAGGTAATGAAGAAGCCTTTCTTATGCTGCTTCCCGGCACATTCTCCTGCGCAGGCATAAAGCGGTTCGTATTCACGGCGTTCCAGATCCTTACCCTGATAAGTCTCAAGAATTTCATAAGCCGGCTTGTCATCTGTCGCCAGTCTGCCAAGTACGGTATCGAGCAGTGCCTGTGCCATGTAATAAGTATAACCATCTGCGGCTTTTACTTTCACATAAGTTTCATCCGGGTTCACACAGAGAGCCACGTTGGAAGGAAGTGTCCAGGGTGTAGTTGTCCATGCAAGGAAATAAGCATCTTCCCCTACTGCCTTGAAACGCACGATTGCGGAACGTTCCTTAACGGTCTTATACCCCTGGGAAACCTCTGCGGAAGAAAGAGGGGTTCCACAACGAGGACAGTAAGGCACGATCTTAAAGCCTTTATATAAAAGTCCCTTATTCCAGATCTCCTTTAACGCCCACCATTCGGATTCAATAAAGTTATCATCATAGGTAACGTAAGGGTTCTCCATATCTGCCCAGAAACCAACGGTTCCGGAGAAGTCCTCCCACATTCCCTTATATTTCCATACAGATTCCTTACACTTCTTAATGAAAGGCTCCATTCCGTATTCTTCAATCTGTTCCTTACCGTTTAAGCCAAGGAGCTTTTCTACTTCCAGCTCTACCGGAAGTCCGTGGGTATCCCAGCCGGCCTTACGGGGTACCATATATCCCTTCATGGTACGGTATCTGGGGATCATATCCTTAATTACACGGGTCAGCACATGTCCGATGTGCGGCTTGCCGTTCGCGGTCGGAGGTCCGTCATAAAAGGTATAGGTCGGTCCTTCCTTACGGTTTTCCATACTTTTGCGGAAGATGTCATTTTCTTCCCAGAACTTCTTCGTTTCTTTTTCCCTGTCCACAAAGTTCAGGTTCGTTGATACTTTCTGATACATAGTACATTCCTTTCTTTTTATTTCCTTTCTGCCGCAGTGCAATCCTGCCCGGAGGGCTTTTTGTAACATTAGGAATATTACACCGTAATTTCCTAATGTTACAAAAAGCCCCGTCCTGTAATAGGACGAGGCATCATTACCACGCAACCACCTGTTACAACATACTCCCCGCGTTCCACTTCTATAAGTCTACTTGCAGTTTTATATGGCTTCCCATAACGGAGGATCCCGGCTTCACTTACTATTCCCAACTGATCCTCTTTCTTCCATTTGAATCAGTTAAGCAGTTCAGTCAAACGGCTCAGAAGTGATTTTCCCTTTTCTCCTACTAATACCGGCTCTCACCTTTCCCGGCTCTCTTTGACGTTTGGAAAAAAGCTACTGTCTTCCTCAATGCCTTTTGTAGTCTGTCTTATTTATATATGTTAAAGTACACCACGAATGGTATACTTGTCAAGACGTGAAAATAAGTTAGCGGAAATCAGATATATTTTTGCCAGCCTGTCCAATCCGGCAGCTCATCAATGGCATGAACAAACTATGGCATCACACCCGCGGCAGGTTCGGGGTGCAGGCCGGCCCCTTTTTCTCCCAGACAACCGGCACGGTCTGTCCGGCTTCGGATAACAGCACAAACGGCACCTCCATCGGGCAGTTGTTCTTATTCTCTTCAAAAACAAATTCTGCCACAAACCGGTAGGACGCCCGAAGCGGTTCCTCCACCAGAATTTCATATTCCAGTTCCCGGATGCCATCGCCCATGTGCGCCATACTTAAGAAGATGTTCTGCTCCTTCTGCGGAAGAATCTCGCACCCCTCTCTTCCATATAAATACACATTCACACGGTCCGAGGTCACATACTTTGATTTGTTGGAAAGGATAAATTTAATTTTCTTCGGCTCGCCGCGGCGGATCACCGGATCTCCGCAATAATCGAGACGTACATTTAAACCGGGGAACGTAAAGCGTACCACATTCATTTCCCGGTAAATATTCCGGAAATATGGCTTTGCATAAAAGTCTTCCACATTGCCGCTCCATTCGGTAAGTCCAAATTCCTGCTGTGCTTTTTCATAAAGAACGGTAACCCGCTCGGTCAGCTCCTCCACGGTCTTCGGAATCTTTCCATACATCAGAAACGGATCCATGCTGATCGTAACAAGTTTGTTGCCAATCGGCTTCGTCCACTTTTCTTCAAAAACGTCACGGCCATACATCATTCCATACAGGGCCGCAATCGTACCTGCGGTACAGTCGGTGTCTTCGCCATAATTTACAGCCGTACACATGGCTTTCTCATAGCTGCCCTCTCCGAAAAGCAGTCCGTAAATAATAATCATCATATTGGACGGAACATCAAAGCCCATCGGTCCTTCGTTGTAGCCCTTTTCCTCGTCCTCTTTGGCAATTGCATGCCACTCCAGATGTCCGATATAATGCTGCATCAGATATTCCCTGGTCTGCTCCACGCTCATTCCTTCATCAAAGGTACGGATCGCATCACGAATTGCCTTGCTTACCGTGCACTCCTCCGGAATATAGCTTAGACCAATGTCGATCAGCTTGCGGATGTCCTTTTCATAAAAGGCGGCACTCTCCATCGCTGCCATGAATACTTCTGCATAGACGCCCTCTCCGTTCCCATGATCCACAAGTGCATCCTCAAAAGCATATTCTGCTGCCTTTTCCGGATTTCCCGGAAATAAGCATGCCCAGATATCCGAACGGATGTAGGAACCGCAGCTGTCCTTAAATTTGTTGTGGAAGGTTCCTGTCACCGGGGGCTGCAGTCCCGCACGGAGATTCGTTTTTGCAACACCGTACTCCGCATGGGTGAAGATCATGTATTCATTAAAATACTGTCCCAAAATCTTACCGTCAATATGCAGTCCCTGCTCTTCCAGGGCAAGCAGCCACAGAATCTGGATATCCAGATCATCATTTGGCAGCGGATCTCCCGTAATGTCATGGGTATAATAAGTAACGTCATTCTTACTGCGTTCCCACTCCATAGGCATTCCCAGCGTACCGCCAATATTCTTTCCTACAAAGCATCCCAATACACGATTCTGATATTCTTCTCTTGTCATTTGTGTTGTCCTCCTGACTTATTCTATGATAATATTTCTATCTCATTTCTGCAAAATGCCTGCTTCGCTGCCATTTAATTTGCTTCAAGGCTCATAATATAATCAATCTCTGTCCCCGCCACTTGAAAATAAGATCCGTACGTGGGAATATCACAGCAGATAACCGGGCCTTCGTTCAACACTTCCACACTGTAACCCCGATCGGAAATCATCATGGGAAGCAGCTCTCCTTCTTTGCCATGAATATAGCGTGCACTGCCCTTCATGGAAAATCCAAGGCTGTTGCCCCGGTTCGGAATGGAAATCTTCTCTTTCTTCCAGTCAAAGAACTGCCAGCTTTTATCAGCCTCGATCAGACGGCACTCTGTTTTACGCTCCTCACAGAGCACTTTCCGGTCTTTCGTAAGAAAGCGGATGCTTCCTGCTCCCTTATCAATTTCAAGTAGAAGTCCCGGTGTCGTCATCTCTACCATACTACCTTTGTCACGATATTTCCACTTTATATGCAGATCAATATACGAATCCATAGGATCTGCTGCACCGGTATGAGTCCCTGTCATGCCGGTGCGAGTACCAGCCATACCATACTGCAAACCATTTTTTTCATATATCGGCTTCTGTGCATCAAAGGTGTCCTCTCTGCGAAAACTTACACGGACGGCTGCTTTCGAAACCGGGCAGATCCGCAGCATACCATACCGGCTTTGCAGATACAGGCCGTCCGGACGCTCATGCACCCAGCGGATGGTAAGATCAATCTTTGCATGTCCTGCCGGACGCAGCCTGTCATTCTCCGGCATATCTCCGAACAGGGGAACTCCCGGCATCTTCTTTTTACGAAGATTCTCTTTACGGAGCTTTTCTGCTTCCTGCGCCTTAATTGCCTCCTGTTCGCGCTGCATGGCTTCAAGTGCTTTCTGTTCTTTTGACTTGATTACAATGGGCTGTACACCGGTAAGCAGCATACTTTGTGACGGAGGTGTCACGATCTGCGGCTTCTTTAAAGTAGCTGCCACCCGCGGACGTACCTGGAGCTTGGGACGAGGCTGGATGACTTCCTGCCGCGTTTCTTTTTCCTGCTCATTCTCTGAAAACCCGGCTTCTGTTTCCCGTCTTGTTTCCTGGCTTGTTTCCTGGCTTGTTCCCTGGCTTGCTTCCCGGCTTGTTTCTTTCCTCGACTCTTCCCGTAATTTGTTCTGTGTTTCGTTCTTTCCTATTGCATTGCCGTATTTCTTATTTAACTGCAAGGAACCTTTATTATCTTCTATTATATTATTATTTTCTATCGTGTTATCGTATTTTGACTCTGCAGATATTCCTGAAGTGTTTTTTCTTCCTTGCTCTTCTTTTCTATCTGTAATCAATCCATTTTGATTATATGAAACTTTCTGTCCTGAACTCTGCGCCTCCCGGATCCGCTTCGTTCCTTCTTCTCCCAGCAGTTGCTGCACCTTCCTGGCAATCTCCTTCTGCTTCTCCTCCGGAAGGGGATCGGCAATAAGTCCGGTCAGTTCTTCACGATACAATACGCAGAGTTCATGGAGCGCTCTCGTTGCCGCCACATAGAGGAGCTTCGCATGTCCATCGTCCACGGGATACTCCTCTTTGCCCGGATCAAAAATCAGCACGGCATCAAACTCCAGTCCCTTGGTATACACGACAGGAAGAACCATGATTCCATCCGAAAAGACTGCCTTTTCCAGATTGCTTTCGCAGACCGGAATAAGCCTGCCAAGCTGTCTTGCAACAAGCTCTGCCTTTTCCGGTGTACGACAGACAATCGCAATCGTATTAAGCCCCTGCTTCTGCCATGCCCGGCATCTCCGGGCGGTCTCTTCATACAGCTCTCTCTTGGTCGGAAGCTGCATAATCTCCACTTCTTTTCCATGCCGGATAATGGGCTCAACCGGATAGGGCTCGAAGCTTCCATGATGCAGGATCTTTGATGCAAACTCGGAAATCTCCACCGTGTTACGGTAGCTCTTTTTCAGGATTCCAAAGCTGTCCCCCTCCTGGCTGCAAAGCAGCTTCCGTAGCTCCTCCCAGTCTGCCAGACCAAAACCGAAATGGATATTCTGCGACACATCACCCATGACCGTATAGGTACAGTCCTTCATGCAATATTTCAAAACCGCATACGCCATCATTCCATAGTCCTGTGCCTCATCAATCACGACATGATGCGCCTCGCTGATGACCTCCGTTTCCTTCAGGCGCTTATACAGATAAGCAAGCGCTGCCAGATCATACACATCATATGCCTGCTCCGGAACAGAAACTTCATATCCCTTCTCCTTCTGTTCCAGAAGGAACCGCTGATAAAGCTCGAAAATAGAAGTGTCAAAGATCTTTTTTCCAAAATAGCCGCGGTATTCCTTCAAAATCGCTTTCCGTTCCTTTTCTGAATAGCGCAGGCCGTTTTTCAGAAACTCATCCTTGATCTTAATAATCAGCCGCTCGTTCAGCATATTGATTTTCGTCTGCACGGAAGCATTCGTCTGTTGTACATAATCCCGGATCGCCTTTCCACTAAGGAGCTCCACCAGATCCGAAGGCCGTGGCTCACCTTCCCGCTCATCAAACACACCGGCCACGCCGCCTTTCAGGCCCTCCACGAACTGTCTCCGGTCAAGAACGACACTGTCCATACAGATCCTCTCTGCCTCGATCCCTGCACCAAACTCCGTCAGAGCCTGAAACCACCCAAAGGTACCTCTGTCCATGCCGCCCTGTGTGGCTGCAGTATTTTCAAGGATGGAATCGTTCTGCTCATCCCAGTCCTCATACAGGAGCCTCACAAAAAGCTGTTCCATCGTCATCTGCCGGATGCCATACACATCCAGATCCGGCAGGACCCCGGTAATATATTCCAACAGAATGCGGCTGCTTCCTACAATATAAAAATCCTCCGGCCGGAACCGTTCTGCGTAATTGTAAAGAATAAAGGAAATCCGGTGCATGGCCACAGTTGTTTTTCCGGATCCGGCTCCCCCCTGTACAATGATGTTGTGATACGGCGTTTTACGAATAATGTCGTTCTGCTCCTTCTGAATCGTCGCAATAATTTCGCCCAGAACTGCCTGCTTATTTTTCGCAAGATACTTTGTCAGAAGTTCATCATTGGCAATGACTTCCGTGTCGAAGTAATCGAGCAGCTTTCCGTTGTCAATCTCATAAGTTCTCTTCAAATCAAGACGGATGGGAAGCTCCCTGCCATCCGGTGCACAATAGCTGCATTCGCCCAAGCCGTTTTCATAATATGCATTCGCTACCGGTGCGCGCCAGTCCACGACCATCTGATGCGTCGTATCCTTCGCAATTCCTCCCCGGCCGATATACAGGGATTCCTCCTTTTGAAGCGTCTCATCCAGAAAATCAATCCGTCCAAAATAAGGCTTCTTTGTTGCCTTCTGGTTACGCATCAGGGCAGACTGCATATGATCCCGCATCGTTACCGTGTTGCTCATCTGCGTATAAACTTCTACATCATTGTCGTGATAGTGTTGCAGCATTTCCTCAATCTGCTCACTCATCTCACGGATTTCGCTCTCGTAATTTTCCACATTGCGCTTCACGATATCCAGCGTCTGGTTTAAATATTCCTCTTCCCGCTGCCACTCCGCAGAGTTCTTTTTATCCGGTTCTTCCTTCACTGCCTTATCACTTTTTCTTTGAATCTTTCCCGCTTCTCTCTTCTCCATCCAGTATCCTTCCCATGGCTGTGCACAAATCCAGTTATAAGTTATAATGTTTTCCAAAAGACTTTTGTTTTACTTTATCCGGTAAAATAAGAATATCTGATTTTCTATGAAATAACTAGACTTTTCTTTTTCCATATGATAGACTGTATTATGAAGTGTGGAATGAATTTTCACTCTTTATTTTGTTCTTTTATTATCATATATACGTTACAAATGTGCGAAAGGATCCTGTTGGATCTTTTTTTGTTGCCATGCATATGAAAAAAAGATCCAGTGGATCATTTTTGAGTGCTCTCATCAAATACTCTTTAAAATTTAGTTGAAATTGAGCTTAAATCTGTCTGCTCTTTGAATTCGGATCGACCGCATCCCGCAGGGCATCTCCAATAAAGTTAATCGCAACGACCAATACAATAATCATAAGACCGGGTGGAATCCACAGCCATGGCTGCTGTGTCAGTACGGTAAGAGACTGTGCGCCGTTCAGCATGTTGCCAAGGCTGGCTTTCGGAGGCTGTACGCCCATTCCAAGAAAGCTTAATGCCGCCTCATCCAGCATGGACACGGCCAGCACAGTTGTACTGTATACAAGGATCGGTGCGACAGTATTCGGCAGAATTTCCGAAAACAAAATATGGGAAAGCGGCATTCCTGCCACCAGATTGCTCTTAATAAAATTCGTTTCCCGCAGGGAAAGCACATTTCCGCGTACCAGCCGCGCAATTCCCGGCCAGTCCACAAATCCGAGAATCAGAATGATATTCCACAGTCCCGGTTCAAAAATTGCCGCTGCAACAAGCACCAGCAAAATATACGGAAAGGACATCACCACATCCGTAAAGCGCATAATCACCATATCTGCCATGCCTCCAAAGTATCCGGCAATCAGACCAAGCACGACGCCGATCACGGTTGACAGCAGAGTTGCCATCACCCCGACCAGAAGGGAAACCCGTGTCGCATACAAAAGCCTGCTTAACACATCCCGGCCAATAGCATCGGTTCCCAGCCAGAATTCCTTTGATGGCGCTGCCCCGAAAGGTCCTGCAATCGCCTGTGGATCGAAGGGTGCCAGGATCGGAGCCAGAATAGCTGCAAGACTGATTACCGCTACTACTACAATGGAAGCTACCGCCAGATGATGATGTTTAAACCGTCTCCAGACCGTCTGCAGATAGGTTTCACTTATTAAATTCCGCTTCATAACAGCCATTCCTTCCTATCCATAACTCTCTTTCCGCATTCTTTCCCACAATACTTCCTTCCGATATTCCTTCCCAAGCTGCCGAATGATTAACCTAGCTGAATCGTCGGATCCACCAACGCATATAAAATGTCGGTAATCAGATTGGAGATCAGTACCACAACCGCAGACAACAGGCACACTCCCATAATCACAGGGTAATCCCTTCCCATAATCGCCGTCATGGTCATTAATCCCAGTCCCGGCCAGGAAAACATCTGCTCAATAATCACGGCGCCGCCAAACAACATCGGAATCTGCATTCCGATTACCGTTACGATGGGAAGCAGCGCATTCCGCATGGCATGCTTCCAGATCACCCGCTTATAGCCGATTCCTTTTGCCCTGGCCGTCCGCAGATAATCCTGCTGTAAAATCTCCAGAAAAGAGCTTCGGATATAACGGATGTTGCTTCCGGCTAAAGAAACTGCCAGCACAGTGACGGGCAGAACCATATGCCGTATCGTATCCGCCACACTGCCGTCCATTCCAAGGGTATTCATTCCGCTCGACGGCAGAACTCCCAGCTTTACCGTAAAAATATAAATCAGAATCAATGCCAGAAAAAAACTCGGAATACTGCTTCCGATAAAGGACGCCGTTACCACCGCATAATCGCCTTTCGAATACTGCTTTACCGCACTGTAAATTCCCGCCGGGACTGCAATCAGAAGACTTAAGATGAGAGAGGCTCCCATTAAAAGCAGTGTCGGTCCTATATGACTTCCGATCATGGCACTGACCGGTTCATAAGACTTCATGGAGTATCCTAAATTTCCCTGCAGGAGCTGCCAAAGCCACACGAAATACTGCACAATAAGCGGTTTGTCCAGTCCTGCTGCAATCTCCTTTGCCTGCAAAGCCGCATCCGAAATCCGGGGGCCCTTTAACATCTCCAGAGGACTTCCGGCAAGACACATAATCGCATAATCAATTAAAGTAATTCCGATAAGCACCGGAATGGCAATCAAAATTCGTTTTAAAATATATTTTCCCATCAGCGTATGTTCCTTTTATTAAATCCCTTAGCTGTCCCTGTCTTCCGGATAAACCTTCGGTTCCAGAATGGAATTCAGCAGCATCTTCGTATACTCCCGCTGCGGATGATGAAAGATCTCTTTCGCATCTCCCATCTCCACAATCCGTCCATTCTGCATCACCGCAATCCGGTCACTCACATAATGCACCGCCCCAAGTCCGTGCCCGATAAACAATAACGTAAGATGCAGTTCCTTTTGCAGATCTTTTAACAGATTCAGAATCTGCGCCTGCACCGATACATCCAGTGCACTTACCGGCTCATCGCATACGATAAACTCCGGTTTCAGGGACAGGGCCCTTGCAATGCCGATACGCTGCCTTTGTCCTCCGGAAAATTCGTGTGGATACCTGCCAAGCGCAGACTGCGGCATTCCCACCATTTCAAGCAGTTCCTTCACATCCTTTTCGACGGTCTGCTTAGTGGAAATTCCATGATAAATCATGGGAGCCGACAGGATTTCATAGATATGTTTTCTCGGATTTAAAGAAGAATACGGATCCTGAAAAATCATCTGGATTTTCGTGCGGTAAACGCTCCGTTCCTTCGATGTCCAATTTAAAACATCCATCCCACGATAAAAAAAAGCCCCTTCCGTTGGCCTTTCCAGACCAACCAACTGCTTCCCGATCGTCGTCTTTCCACAGCCGGATTCCCCGACAAGCCCCAGAATTTCTCCTTCGTAAATGGAAAAGCCCACGCCGTCTACCGCTTTCACATAATCCGTGATATGCGGAATAATTCCGGTTTTCACCGGGTAATATTTCTTCAGATCCTTCACTTGTATCAATGGAATTTGCTGCTCAGACACGTTTTTCCTCTTCTCTCTTATCAATTCCTTCACAATATTCATTTGAAATGACCTGCTGCATTGTCTGTTGAACTGATCTTTGCAATACAATCATCACTGTAAGATACATCTCATGGCATGCCCCCCGGAAATCTCCCTCAGGTCAACCTTCTGATGACACTCCTGTCGTACAAAAGGACACCGGTCTGCAAACCGGCATCCTGAAATGGTATCATAATTTTCCGGAACCATACCGGGAATGGAGGACAATTTACGATCCTCGCTGTCTCTGGTTGTCGGAATGGCAGAAAGAAGCGCCCGGGTGTAAGGATGAGCAGGATTGCGGAACAATTCTTCTGCTTCCGCCTCTTCCACAATCTGTCCGGCATACATCACAAGCACACGGTCTGCCATATGGGACACCACTCCCATATCATGCGTAATCAGAAGCACTGCCATCCGGGATTCCTTCTGTAATTTCTTCAGAAGCTCCATGATCTGTGCCTGCACCGATACATCCAGTGCCGTTGTCGGCTCATCTGCAATCAGAAGCTTCGGATTACAGGCAAGCGCCATGGCAATAATCGCCCTCTGACGCATTCCACCGGACAATGTGTGCGGATAACTCTTCATGACCTGTTCCGGCTCCTTCATTCCAACCTTGGTAAGAAGCTCTACGGCACGCGCCCATGCTTCCTTTTTCTTTAATCCCAGATGAATCCGAAGTCCCTCCATGATCTGATACCCGATGGTAAAGGTCGGATTTAAGGAGCTCATCGGATCCTGAAAAATCATGCTGATTTCTTTCCCGCGGATCTGATCCAGTTCCTTTTCTGAAAGCGTAAGAAGCTCCTGATCCTCATAACGGATGCTTCCCTCTGTCACCTTTCCTCCCGGCCCAAGCAGGCCTAAAAGTGACAGTGATGTCACACTTTTCCCACATCCGGATTCGCCAACCAGACAGACAACCTCTCCCTCATCCAGTGTAAGGGAAAGATGGTCTGTCACCTCATGAGTACCGGTGTCCCCGGTAAATGCAATTGTCAGATCCGATATCGTAAGTAAGTGTGACATTCTCCGCTCCATACCTGTATTTATAACTCCATGGGATTACTGTACAATTTCCCAATTCTGTACGTTGATGAAGAAACCGTACACGCCCTGTTCCACACCTGTAAGACGATTGGCGGTGACACTCTGTGCCCCGATTACATAAGCCGAGAAATAAGGTACGTCCTCCTGCATCTTTTCATCAATGATCCGGTAGTAACCGGTCAGCTCCTGCGTATCCGAGGAGGTCGTTACTCCATCAAGGGCTGCTGCCACTTCTTCATCATAATATCCGGTCCAGCTTCCCTCTCCTGCCAAAAGATAAACCAGATCCAGGCTGTAATCCGCAGGTGGATAGGTATACTGAACAGCCAGCAGATCATAATCGGTAGAACCGGCCGTGCTCATCAGCGTTGCAAAATCAACGGTCTTAATCTCCACCTGAATACCGATTTCTGCCCACTGTGCAACCATAATCGCTGCCACATTGGCAAATGTCGTATCACTGGAATTGATGTAAAACCGCAATACCTGACTGCCATCCCAGCCTGCTTCCTGTAAAAGTGACTTTGCTTTTTTCGGATCGTACTTGGTCGGAACGATACTGCTGTCATAATAAGGACTTACGGAGGATACAAATCCATCGACAATTTCCCCGTGTCCCTTCATTAAGTCATTCAGGATTTTCTCCCGGTCAATGCCGCAAAGCAGCGCTTCGCGGACTCTTTTGTCTGTCACATTCGCGGTCTGGATAAATACCGACTGATGTGTGACCGGCTTTGCATAGCTAACCGTTACATTCGAAAGTGCTTCCATGCTGTCATAGTCCGTTTCCGGAATATTGCTCATGGTCGGATGCGTCACATCGATTTCGCCGGATTTTAGTCCTGCGAGAATCTGACTTCCCTCTACAATCTTAAAATTCAGCTTTTCAATTTTCGGTGCACCCTTAAAATAGTTGGTGTTCGCCGTATAGGAAACATAATGCTCCGGATCAAAGTCCGTTACCATATAAGGTCCGCTCACTACATCCGGATGGGAAAACCATTCATTCGTCGTAAGCTCTGCTTCACTGAATTTCTCAATCACATGCTTTGGCATGATGTGCATATATCTGGCATATCCGTTTTCAAAGCTGATCAGCGACATCGGAGACTTTACCGTAAAAGTGACGGTCTTGTCATCCACAATCCTGATTCCTGCAATGCTGTCTGCATTTTCTTCCACAAATCCGGTTTCGTCATCGACACCTTCAAACACGTAATACATCATATACGGATTGGCAACCACCGGGCTGCACAGACGCCGCACGGTATATTCCACATCAGCCGCCGTAACCGGTGTTCCATCAGACCAGGTGGCTGCATCATCAATATGCACCGTAAAAGTCAGGTTATCCTCTGTCGTAATGGAATCTGCCAGCATCGGCACGAAGTTCAGATTCTGATCCAGCTCCACCAGAGGCAGAAACATCAGTCCACTGCTGTAATGATTCATCTCCGACATATCCATAACAAACGGATTGAAACTCACCAGGGAACCGGTAACTCCGATATTCACAATGTTAGCAGAACCACTTCCGCCTGCCGTGCTCCCTGCTCCATCTGCGTTGTTGCCGCACCCTATAAGGGAAACGATGAGTAATGTACTAAATAGGAAAGTAAATCCCTTTTTCAAAAAATTTCTCATAATATTCCTCCAAATATCTTATACAGCCATGCCATTCATAAGTTGTCGGCTTCTACCTATTGGCATATCGATCGATTCTTTCCGACAACTTATTTCATGTCGGGCGTCTGCCCTATAGATATGCCTGAATAACAAGTTCTTTGTGAGCAAGCTCCCACGAACTTGTTATCCAGTCATATCTGCATGGCTGTACTGTTGCATCATATTGTCTCACATAAATTCTAAAAAATAAAGCCCACATATTATAAAACTTGTAATTTATAATATGTGGACCTATGTTACCGTGTATGTGATTTTCTATTTTAAAGCTCTTTTTATTATAATTCCTGCACAGCATATTTCTTGCTATACATGGCAAATTTATTCTGAAACTCCTTGCTGTCCTCATGAACCGCCTGTAAGGTCTCATGCAGGTGAAGCTCATGGTGCGCGACATCAATCACACAGCCTGCAATATTGGAACAGTGATCCGCTGTTCTCTCAAGGCAGGTCAGGAGATCTGACCAGACGAAGCCCGCAATGACATTACAATTCCCCTGCTGCATACGCAGAATGTGACGGGTACGCATCTCCTCCTTCAGGGCATCGATTACCTGCTCCAGGGGTTCCACATTAACTGCACTTTCAATATTGTTTTCGGCAAAAGCCTCATATGACAGATCCAAAATTTCTTCCACAGCAGCCGAGATCACTTTGAGATCCTCCTTGGCGCTGTTCGAAAAGATAAGCTCTTTGTCCCTCATTTCTGCGGAGGCCTCCAGAATGTTTACTGCATGATCTGCAATCCGTTCAAAGTCTCCAATCATTTTCATCAGCATGGTGACCTCTTCACCGTCTTCGCTGCTGATTTTCTGTGAACTTAATTTAATCAGATAAGAGCCCAAAATATCTTCATAATGATCGGTAATGTCTTCCTTGTTCCGGATGCTTTCCTCCAGCTGCGGTGTATAGTGGTCAAAGCTCCGCAATGCTTCCTTTAAAGAAGACACCGCATCCATTGCCATATCAACGGCAATGGTATGACATTGCTGAAGGGCAAGTGTCGGTGTTGCAAGAAGACGCTCGTCCAGCTCAGTGTCCTTCTCTGCTCCCGTTGTTCCCGGTACAAGAATGCAAACCACCTTCTCCAATAAACCGGTGAGCGGCATAAATAATATAACATTAAGAACCTTAAATAATGTGTTCACAATGGCAATGCCAAGCGGTGTTGCTACCGCTGTCAGAATCGGCGGCGCAAAGACGGATCTGATCACACAGTATATGATAAGCCATACCAGTGCACCCCCGATATTTAAGGTCAGGTGTGCTACTGCTGCACGCTTCGCGTCTCTCTTCGTTCCGATACTTGAAAGCATTGCAGTAATACAGGTTCCGATCGCGTCACCCATAACGATCGGTATAGCTGCCCCAAAGGTAATCTGTCCGGTCATACTTAATGCCTGCAGAATTCCGACAGAGGCAGAGCTCGACTGGATGATACAGGTGAGCAGTGTTCCTGCCAGAAGTCCCAGAATCGGATTCGTGAACATAATAAACAGTTCACGGAAGGCCGGCACCTCTGAAAGTCCGGATACTGCCCCGGACATGGCTTCCATTCCGAACATCAATGTGGCAAAGCCCAGAAAAATTGCTCCGGTATCCTTCTTCTTCGAAGACCCTGTAAACATATACAGAATAATTCCCACCAATGCAAGCACCGGAGTAAAGGAGGATGGCTTCATGAGACGCACCCAGAAATTATCACCACTGATTCCACCAAGCGACAGCAGCCATCCCGTTATCGTCGTTCCAACGTTAGCACCCATAATGACATGAATCGCCTGTCGTAAATTCATCAGACCGGAGTTTACAAATCCGACTACCATAACCGTCGTTGCCGATGAGCTTTGGATAATTGCCGTCACTCCAAGTCCTGTGAGGAATCCGGCAAATTTTCCGGTCGTCATTTTCGAAAGCAGGGTGCGAAGCTTATTTCCCGCTCTGCTCTCCAGGGCCTCCCCCATCACATTCATACCAAAAAGGAACAGACACAATCCACCAATTAACGTTAACACATCAAACAAGTCCATTTTACATACCTCACATCAGGATTTTACAATCAGTCCAAAAATACTTCACTATTTTAGAATACAGGACAAATGCAAAGTCTTGCAAGAGGTTTTTGTAAAGTTAACGTAAAGTCCGCGTAAAAATCACTGTTCCATCTGTCGTCCTAAAAATCCGGCTGCCGACTGGATCAGCTTCAGCTCAACTTCCCCCATTTTCTCCTTATCTGCTGTACTAAGCAAAATCACCCCTCCGATCACATCTCCTTCACAGATAATCGGGCATATTGCCTCTTCCGCATAATCATCCGTATTATCCTTCACCACCGGAATAAATTTTTTATCATCTGCCATTGCCATCAGCGTCTCCCTGTTTTCCAGTTTAATCTCCAGCTCCTTGCTGATCGATTTTCCTAAAAATGTCCGGAATCCGCCTGCAACCGCAATGAACTGATCGCGATCTGTAATCAATGCTGCTCTTCCCGATACCTGTGCCAGACTTTCTGCATATTGTTTGGCAAACACACTGATCTCCCCCATCGGAGAGTATTTTTTCAGAATAATTTCTCCCTCTCTTCCAGAGAAAATTTCTATCGGATCACTTTCGCGGATACGAAGTGTTCTTCTTAATTCCTTCGGAATGACAATCCTGCCCAGATCATCAATCCTCCTCACAATTCCCGTTGCTCTCATATCAAAAAACCTCCTGATTTCCATATAAATACTGTATGGGTAGTATGTGGAAATCAGAAGGTTTTATTCAATCAACATTTTCTTTCATTTGTCTTTTCATATGTACATAATAAATTGTGCACAGAATAATTCCGAACACGGTTGCCGACGGTGCTGCCAGTCCCACTCCAAACAAAGAGGCATCCGGGCGGATACTCATCAGATATGACATCGGAAGTCTTACGAGAAACGACTGTGCAAGTCCCTGAATCATAACAAATAAGGATTTCGAATGTCCATTGAAATATCCCATGTAACTGAACAGAATGCTTGTGACAATGGCTTCCGGTGCAAATCCTCTTAAGAATTCAAACGCCCTCTTCACAACAGCTGCATCTTCGGTAAAAAGCCCTGCCAGTGCATCACCATGGAAGAATGCCACATAGGCAATGACAACACCGACTGCCGCACCAAACAAAATTCCACAACGCATCGCCTGATCGGCTCTTTTTTCTTTGCCTGCCCCGACATTCTGTGAAACAATCGCTGCCATGGACTGCATAATGGAAGAAGGAATCAACATGACGAAGGACTGTATCTTCTGTGCCACTCCATATCCGGAGGATGCGTCCAGTCCCAGCCGATTGATAAAGGCACATAACGCAAGGAAGGTAAGGTTCGTAAGAAACTCCTGCAAAGCTAACGGTGCACCTACTACGAGGAAATGAAACACTTCACCGGAAAGCCGGAAATCCGCTTTTTGTAATGTAAAGCCTAAATTCTTCCGGAAAATAATGACAATGGAAAGCACCACACTGACTGCCTGTGCCAGTACCGTTGCAATGGCCGCTCCCGCAACATTCATATGGAATCCTGCAACCAGTACAAGATCCCCGATAATATTAACAACACAGGCAATTGCCACAAATAAAAGAGGCATCCTTGAATCACCGAGTCCACGGAAAATACTGCTGATAAAATTATAAAATACAATAAATACATAACCGGCTCCACAGATCCGGATATAGGTTACCGTAAGATCAAGAGCCGATTCCGGCGCCTGCATCAATATTGCAATCGGCCTTGCAAAAATCAGCAATACAGCCGTCAGAACCAGTGAAATAATAAAAAAGAAGCACGTTGCTCCTCCTACCAGTCCTCCCAGTCTCTCAGGTCGTTTTTCTCCCAGATATTGTCCCATGATTACGGTAACACCTGTTGTGAGGGAGCTTACCGTAAAGGTCACCAGATTCATAATGCTGCTCCCGGTCGTAACTCCCGATATTCCCTCTGTCGTTCCAAATCTTCCGACAATCATCAGATCGACCGCACCATACATTGCCTGTAAAATCAATGCCCCCAGCACCGGCAGCATGAATCCGATCATTTTCTTAGGAATACTTCCTGTTGTGAAATCCTGTTTCTCGTTCATTTGTTTATTCACTCTGCTTTCTTTATTTCCACGCTATGCTTATTTAACATTATTTTTCATTATTTTTGACTATTTTAACACAATTTTGACTATTGGATTTTTACATAATAAAGCCTCTACCTACTGCATGTACAGTAAGTAAAGGCTTTCATCCCTTTAAACTCAGACTGAAATTAATCCTGAACGTAAGGCATCAGTGCTACGTGACGTGCTCTCTTGATTGCTACAGTAAGAGCTCTCTGATGCT
>USDI01000023.1 GCA_900553305.1 uncultured Lachnospiraceae bacterium | reverse complement strand
TATCGAGCCGAGCAATCCGCACCTTACACAAGATATGAGAAATATATAAGAGTAATAGATATGAACAAGAAAGGCAGGAAACACCGATGTCAGATTTTGATAAGAATGATTGGGATCAGAACAGCAAAGATCTTGAAAATATAGAATTAAACCGTAAGGAACAGGATCCGGACCGTTATAAAGAAGTAACCGATGCAGAAAAGACAATTGTAACAGAAAAGAAGGAAGATTCTTCCGTAACGGAAACAGAGACCCAAGATGCCTCTGACAAAAGCGAAACAGAACCTCCGAAGAAGGAAAATGAATACGAGGATGTCTGTTTTATCTGCCGTCGTCCGGAAAGCAAGGCAGGCAAGATGTTCAAGCTTCCGAATAACATTACGGTCTGCAGTGACTGTATGCATAAGACGATGGATACGGTCAGCCAGTTCGACTATATGGGAATGCTGAACAATCCTTCCATGATGGACGATCTGAACAAGTCCATGGGACAGGGCTTCCCGAATATCCGCTTTGTGAATATCAATGATTTACAGGGCGAGGGAGGAATTCCGAATAAACAGAAGCTCAAAAAGAAGAAACCGAAGAACGGGGAAGAACCGGTACTGGATATTCACAAGATTCCCGCTCCACACCAGATCAAGGCAAGTCTGGATGAATACGTGATCGGACAGGAGCATGCCAAGAAGGTGATTTCCGTAGCGGTTTATAATCACTATAAGCGTGTGGCAACCGGAACGATGGATGATATTGAGATCGAGAAGTCCAATATGCTGATGATCGGGCCGACCGGTTCCGGCAAAACCTATCTGGTAAAGACGCTGGCACGTCTCCTGGATGTGCCGCTTGCGATTGCCGATGCCACCTCCTTAACTGAAGCCGGATACATCGGTGATGATATTGAAAGCGTCATCAGTAAGCTTCTTGCTGCCGCAGACAACGATGTGGAAAAGGCAGAACGAGGAATTGTCTTTATTGATGAAATTGATAAAATTGCCAAGAAGAAAAATACCAACAGCCGTGATGTCAGCGGAGAAAGCGTACAGCAGGGAATGCTGCGTCTCTTAGAGGGCGCCGATGTGGAAGTGCCGGTTGGGGCGAACAGCAAGAATGCGATGGTTCCGCTTGCCACGATCAATACACGGAATATCCTCTTTATCTGCGGAGGCGCGTTCCCGGATCTCGAGGAGATCATCAAGCAGCGTCTGACGAAACAGACTTCCATCGGTTTCAATGCGGAATTAAAGGATCAGTTCGATAACGACAAGAATCTGTTATCCAAGGTAACTGTAGAGGATCTGAAAAAGTTCGGTATGATACCGGAATTCCTGGGACGATTACCGGTAATCTATACATTGAAAGCGCTTGACCGGGATATGCTTGTGAAGATCCTGATGGAGCCGAAGAATGCGATTTTAAAGCAGTATCAGAAGCTCCTGGAACTGGATGAGGTGCAGCTTAAGTTTGATCAGGGCGCACTGGAAGCCATTGCGGACAAGGCGATGGAACGCGACACCGGAGCAAGAGCGCTGCGTGCGATCATCGAAGAGTTTATGCTGGATATTATGTATGAAATTCCGAAGGATGACAATATTGGAACCGTTACCATCACACGGGAATACATTGAGGGAACGGGCGGTCCACGGATTGAAATCCGGAATCAGGCAGAGCTTCCCATGCATATGATAGAAGAAAAGCCACAGGAATAAGAAATGACCAATCGTGAGAAAATCATATCCAATGATTTTAACGACATTGTAGCCGATTATGTGTTACTGGAAGAACTGCGGGAGAGTGCTCCTGCTTATGTCTACCAGCCGGTAGACGGAGAAATTGGAATTGCCTATATTGCGCGGAATGAGATTCCGCCTTTGAGCGTCGGAGGGACGTATCCTTATGAGTCGATACCAAAGCTGTATGGACTGATGCAGGATACGTTTGATCCGACGCCTTTGCTTGTAAGCGGAATTACTGCAGTTTCCCGTCCGCCGCTTAGTCTGACCGGAAGAGGTGTTGTGGTGGGATTTTTGGACACCGGAATTGACTATCAGAATCCGGTCTTTTTAAACGAAGACGGTGGCACGCGCCTTTTGGGAATCTGGGATCAGACGATACAGGAGGGCGAGCCGCCAGCCGGAATTTATTATGGAACGGAGTACCGGAGGGATGTCATCAATGCCGCCTTGCAAAGCGAGGATCCCCTGAGCATTGTTCCAAGTGTGGATGAAAACGGGCATGGAACGGCTCTTGCCAGCGTGGCAGCCGGAAGCATTTTGAATGAAGGCTTAAGCTTTGCTTCGGGAGCGCCGGATGCGGACCTTGTAATGGTAAAGCTCCGGCAGGCAAAGCCCTACTTAAAGGAATTCTATGGGGTATCGCAGGAAACGGAGTGCTATGCGGAAAGTGATCTGCTGGTAGCAATCCGTTATCTTGAAAGCTATGCGATTTCCCTGTACCGGCCGCTCATTATCTGTATGGGAATGGGAACCTCCATGGGAGATCATGAGGGACATTCAGTGCTTGCTGACTACTTAAGCAGTATTGCACTGCGCAGAAGCCGCTGCGTGATCTGCTGTGCCGGAAACGAGGGAAATGCTGCACATCACTATGAGGGAGGCTCACGTGCAGGGCAGACGGAATCTGTAGAGATCCGCGTCGATGAGCGGGAAACCGGCTTTACCATGGAGCTTTGGGGAAAGATTCCGGACCGGCATGCCATTTCCATTCGTACACCGGGCGGGGAAGTGACGCCGCAGGTGGACTTCCGGGAGCGGGATGTGCGGGAGTTTTCGTTTGTCTATGAAAATACGAAAATTCAGGTGGGACACATTCTGGTGGAGCAGAGGTCCGGTGAGGAGCTGATTTTCTTCCGGTTCCTTGATCCGGCACCCGGTGTATTTACCATTTATGTGACGGCGATGGGAACGGGAAGTCAGGAGAATCAGGACAGCTTTCACATGTGGCTGCCACTAAAGGAATTTTTGCGTGGAGAAACGTATTTCCTGCGTCCATCACCCTATACAACGATTCTGGAACCGGGAAATGCAAGGGAGATCATTACGGTGAGCGCTTACGATGACCGGAACGGGAGCTTTTATACTTCTTCGGGAAGAGGATATACGAGGCAGGGGCTCATCAAGCCGGATTTTGCAGCTCCCGGTGTATCGATCAGCACAGCTCTTGGCAAAGGAACGGGAACAAGCCTGTCTGCAGCAATTTCGGCAGGCGCAGCTGCACAATTCCTTCAATGGGCTATCGTCGAAGAAAACCAGCCATGGGTCGGAAACCGGGAAATCCGCAACTATCTGATTCGCGGAGCCAGGCGTCAGAGCATAAGCGAAGCCACCTACCGGATTTATCCCAACAAGGAGGAGGGGGATAATGGTATTATAGTGTCAGATCAGGCGTCACAAGGTAATCATAACCCTGAACCAGCCGCCTTCAGCGGAAAAATCATAAAAGGCATTATGTTTTTCGCAGAAAGCCATAATGGAGCGTGTTCCAATCCCGTGATCTGTTCTGTTGGAATTGGGCAGTCCGTTCTTTCCAAAGGTGATCTGTCCCTTATAAGGGTTTTTAATCTCAAACATGAAAGCCGGCTTATGGATACAACTGATGATAATTTTTCTTTCATTTTCCGGGAGCTTTTCACAGGCTTTTATGGCATTTTCCAGAGCGTTGGCAAAGCAGATGGAAAGTTCTGCAGAATCGATGGGGAGTATTTCAGGAATGGAAAAATGGAGCTTCACGGTGATCCCCGATTTTTCTGCCTTACCCAGATAAGTAGTGAGCGTGGCATTTAATATGGGATCGCTGCAGTAATGGGAGGGCGCGGCCAGAAGGTCAAGTGCAGAAGATTCCGCTACAAAGCTGAGGATGGTTTCAGCATTCCCTTCCCTTGCAAGTGCGGCAATGCCGGATAGCATCTGGTGAGTGTCCTGCCAGACTCTTCTTACTTCCTCTGCATTTCTTTTTGTATCTTCCGCGTGCTTTTTAATACCCTGCATCTGTATTTCCAGAATTTCCACGTTCCGCTTATCCAACTGGTATTGATACTGTGTCAGAAGGTATTGGAAGACCGCATAGTAAATGATAAGAATGACAGCGCCTGTCAGGTAGAACAGGATGACAAATGACGGGTTCTGTGTATAATGAGCCGGGTAAAGTGCGAGTGCCATTACAAAGAGTAAAAAGGAACTGGGAATCAGAGCGAGTATCCCCCAGCCCCTGGTAATTATTTCTATCCTGTTCAGGAAGTAATTTCTCAAAAAGAAAAATTCCACAAAAATCATGGCAGCATAGGCAAAAAGAAGAAGTATGGCACTTGACAGCAGTGTGCCTTTAAAAAGTGTATTAACCAGAGTCATGCTGATAATCAGATAGAGGGAAAGCAGAAGCTGCGACAGACATTTAAAGATATGCCTTGATACGGTGGTGTCCGCAGTCATGTAAATGCTGATGACACCCGGAAGGGAAACTGTAAGGACGGCGCTCCGCAGAAAAGGCAGGAATCCGAAGAAACGTAAGGAAAGGGAAGAGAAAACAACTGTATAAACGATATAGCTGCCCAGAATAAGCAGATTTCTTTTACAGGATTTTTTCATTGGGGTAATGGAAATAATCATACCCAGCGTACCGAATATGGAGATAAGGACTCTGTAAGTCTGGTATGCCATATTATTATCAAAGATCATGGTGTTCCTCCCTTTATAATGCAACCGTAACTTTAAACCAGCCGTTTTCTGCCGTGAATGAGTAAAAGGCATCATGCTTTTGACAGAATGCCACGATGGAACGGATATGGGTTTCCACGCCGCCTTCCGGTGATTTCGGAAGACCATTTCGGTCAAGAAAAATCCTGCCCTCATAAGGACTTCCGATCTCAAACATCAGACTTGGCGTATCAATGCATTTGAAAACAATTTTCCTTTCCGGCTCCGGGAGCTTCTGACAGTTCTCTATGGCATTTCCCAGTGCACTGGCAAAGCAGATGGCAAGTCCGGCAGAGTCAACCGGAAGCGTATCCGGGATGGCAAGAGAGAGCTGGAGCAGAATGCTGGATTCTTCTGCAGACTTAAGATAAGAACAAAGCGTGGTATCCAGAAGCGGATCCCTACAGTAACGGAAAGCTTCCGGCATATCGGGGCTTTGGTCAGCGATACCTATAAAGTCAAGAATTGCCTGCATATCCCCGCTCTCTGCCAGAGAGGCAATAGTGGAAAGCATGTGTCGGGTGTCATGTCGGATGATTTTTGTCTGATTTACAAGACTTTCTATATCCGAGGCTTCTCTTTGTATATTCTGTACCTGCAGTTTAAGGATTTCCCGGTTTTGTTCTGCGGACTGTCTGTGATACTGCAGGGAAAGATATGAGCCGATTGCAGCGTAAAGAATGACAATGATAGCGCCGAGCAGGTAAATCATCATGACACTTGTGGGGCGTCTGGTATAATGCTCCGGATAAAAAGCAAGTGTTACTGCAAGAATAATAAGCGCACAGGGAATCAGGGCAAGAATCCCCCAGCCTTTTCTGATTTTTGTAATAAAATCCAGATAGACGGGGCGTACAAAATGGAAATCCAGCAGGATGACAAGCAGATAGACGAGCAGGCGCATCAGAATATCTGACAGCTCCGTTCCATGCAGCGCGGTATTGATAAGAGTGATGGTAGCTGCAATATACAGGGATGCCAGTATATGTGTTGCACGGGTGAAAACAAGCCGTGGGAAGGGTTCGTCAGAAATATTATGCAGCAGTAAAATGGCGGGGCAGGATATGGTAAGGATAAATACCCTCAGGAAATGCTCATAATCAAAGAAATAAATAATGGCATATGTGGAAAGTATGATATACAGGACATAGGCTCCGAAAATGATAATGCTGACAGGCTTCTCTTTCACGAACCGGTATTTCACGGTGGATCCCATCATGCCAAATGTGCCTGCGCAGGTAATCAGAACCTTTAAAATCAAAAAAGTAATATTTTCTTCAAAAAGCATGATATCTGCCTCCGTTTAGCCAGAAATCCACCCATTTTTTCTTGACAGCTTCGTACATACGGCGGGGAACCGGAACATGAAGGTTTCCGGTCAGCACCAGATCTGATTTTGTAACCTCTGTGACATGGGATAAGTTTACAACAAAAGAAGAGCCAACGAGAAGCATTCCCTTATGCGTCAACAGTTCATCAACGGCGTGCCGGAAGGAGCCGTTGAAGCTGGTGCTGTGTATCACGGTATTATCGGTCAGACAGTAATCAATATTCTTCTCCATGCGCTCCGCATATCGTATGTCAGCAACAGGAATCATGCGGATGCTGTCCACGGTCTTAACGGCAACTGCTTCCTGCATAATCTTCGAAAAAGAGAGGTAAGCTTTGTCAAGACTTTTGAAAAACAAATCCCGGTCCACGGGCTTTAACAGGTAATCAAAGGCGTCTACCCGGTAGGAATCCAGTGCAAAATCGGGAGATGTGGTAAGGTAGAGAAGGATACCCGTATCATCACGCATTCTGAGGGCGGTTCCAAGTTCAATGCCGTTCATTTCCGGCATAATGCAATCCAGGATATAGAGGTCGAAACCACCGTATTCATCAACATGGTTTATAAGCTCTTTTCCGGAAGAAAAAGAAGACAGGGAAAGGGTGCGGTCAGAATTTATCTGTTTATACTGCGTGATAAGTTCTTTTATCTTCTCATGGCATGTTTCTTCATCATCACATAAGGCAATCTGCAAGACTTAAGCTCCCTTCCGGTCATTTTCCAGTTATTTCTTATAGTGTAGCAAAGAAGAAGGGAGGAGTCAACGAAACGGGGGCTGACCAAATCCGCCAAAAAAGATACCAAATCGGCAATGATGTACATAAGAAAGAGCTGTTTGGGTATATTTTCTACAAGTAAAGCAAAAGAAGAAATGCACTATTTATATTATATTAAAGAGACTAAAGGTAAGGTGAGCATATGAAGAGGCAGATATCGAAAAGAGAAAGGTATGAAAAACTGAGTGCTGCCTGTGAACCCTTCAGAAGGGCAAAATCTGAAACAATCCGTGCCCTTGGGGGAATCGGGCGCAGATACAGGATACTGCGTTATCCGGTCTGGATCATTTTAGTGGCATACATTTTCATATATAACGTTATTTTATATGGCTGCATTCAGTTGAAGGTCAGAGAGAAAATCGCGAGGGGTGTGGCATTTGCCATGACGGCTGTCCTTGTGTTTACCAGTGTCGATTTCACAGTGTTTGCAGCAGCCTGGAATGGTGGCGGCAACACCCAAACGCAGGTGATTACCGCTTTTGCAAATCTGGACGAATCCGTTGCCAGACAGTCCCTGCCCGTTGGAGTTGAGGAAAGCGAAATCCTCTTTCCGGAAACCCTTACGGTAACATTGGAAACAAAAAGTGAGGAAGAGCAGACCGGGGATGCGGCTCAGGAGGAAGGAACAGAGCCGGAAGAAGGAACGGAACCGGGAGGAAGCACAGAACCGGAGGAAGGAACGGAACCGGGAGAAGAAACAGAACAGGAAGAAGGAACAGAGCCGGGAGGAAGCACAGAGCCGGAAGAAGGAACGGAACCGGGAGAAAGTACAGAACCGGAGGAAGGAACGGAGCCGGAGGAGGGAACAAAACCGGAAGGAAGCACAGAACCGGGAGAAAGTACGGCATCGGAAGAAGCAGCGCAGGGAGAAGGTGCAGCCATGGAAGCTGCTTCCATACATCCTTCACAAAACCTGATCTCTGACTTCCTTGACTTTTTGCTGCCCCAGCCCATGATAGTCTATGCGGCGGAGATGGAAGGAGGGGAAGACCCTGTTGGTGAAGCGGAAAATCCAGCGGGTGAAACGGAAGCTTCCATTGCCGTGACATGGGAGATCAGTGGGACGGATATTTTCGATTCTTCCACAGCAGGGAATTGTTATGTTTATATGCCGGTTATCCCGGAGGGTTATACGGTGGAGGAGGGCGTCAGCCTTCCGCAAATTGTGGTGACAATAACGGATGATGCAGAGGGAAAGCTTGCCAGGCTGTTAGCGATGCTGGAAAAGCTGCCGGATCCGCTTACATATCTTGCTTCCGGTGAGCCGGATGAGAGTATCATTGACCGTGGGCAGCTTAATGAGGCACGGGAGGCGTTGGATGAATGGCTTGCGGAGAGCGGAGCGGAAGATGCAGAGAGTAACAGCGTGGTTTCCGGTGAGGACAGAGAGCGGCTGTCAGAGCTGACCGGGCGTCTTGAGGGGCTGGAGCATATACGCGATACCGAGACAGACTGCATGGACACGGAGTGCCCCTACCACTACCCGGAGATCATACAGCAGAGAATGAGAGAAAATGAAACTCCACAGCTGCTGACGCTTGCGGATCTGGTGGAGGAGTATGGTGTGGAGATGCCTGCGAATGCTCCGATTGCGGTGCAGACCTTCGCAGTGCCGACCTTCGCAGTGCCGACTGCTGTTATGCATCCACAGACACTGATGATCACTGATGATAATGAGAATAACAGCCATACGGGAAAGCCGGATGGCGATATTGATGTGAGTATGAGTTCCCGGAAAAGCGAGCACCCGATTGAACTTGCCTTTACGCTAAATGAGCTTCCAACCCAGAGCGCTTATCTTGCGGTTAAGGCTTATGATGTGGATGAAGATCTTGGTGAAATGGATTATGTGTATCTGAACGATGACATTTATCTGCCCATGGATCAGGTAAATACTGTGAAGAATCGTAAAATTGCATATAACAGTGAGACGATCGGTAATCTTGCGGGTACGAACAACACATGGAATACCACCGTGCTGGAGATTCCCCTTGACAAGCTGAAAAAGGGAAAGAACGTCATATCCGTGACCGTTGCGCCGAGCTGGGTGGTGACGGTGGACTGGATGCAGCTTATACTGGACGGTGGAACGGCAGACTCCAATATTCAAGAATTTTCCCTGAAGCTTCAGGACGCCGTCACGGAAAATGGTCAGGTTACCGTAGAGTCCCTTGTGACGGTCAGGCAGAAAGGGAATACGAAGTATACCACAGAATATACCCTGACACAGGTGGAGACAGGAAATGCGCTGGATGCATGCTTTGGGCAGGTGCAGGAGAAAGAGGAGATAGCGCTTGGGATGCCCTTAAACTCGCCAAGTGGTACATATAGGATTACGGGAATTCTTAAGGATCCGACTACGGAGGAGATCAAGGCAACCGACAGTGTCAGCTTTTATTTCCTGGAGAACGTGGGAATCGGCCCCAAGGTCAGCCATACCTTGTCCCCGGATGTCCTTACAAATAAGGATGTGACAATAACGGTGAGTGCTGAGGCCGTGCCGGAGATGGGGATTACTGATGTGGCTGTTCCGAAAACATCAATGGTTGTTTCCGAAAATAACAAATATTCCTTTACCATAAATTATAAGCTGAATGGCAGTGATAAATCGGCAGATTATAAGGTAAAGGTGGACAATATCGACAAGACGGCTCCCACGATTACCTATACACCGGTTACGGTGTTGGAGGACGAGGCACTGGAGACGGTGAAAAAGCTGTTTGCGGAGGCTGTTGTTGCTTCGGATAACCGCAAGCTTGCTGACGAACCCTTGTCCTACACGATACCGACGGATATCAGCAACCTCCCGGGGGAAAAGACCGTTACGGTGACGGCGACGGACGCTGTGGGAAATAAAAGCACCAAAAACTGTACCATTACGGTGACGGCAAAGCCTCTGGAACTGAAGCTCGGTGAGCTTACTGCGGTTTCGGGCAGCAAGGATCGGTATAGCTTAAAAGCAACTTTAACTCATACCGGAGCAGACACGATCAAGGAGACGGGCTTCGTATGGGGCATTGTGCCGGCTCCCACACTGGAGCTTAACAACGGAAGCGTAAAAACCTCCAGCGTTATCAAAACAAAGAACGGGAACTTAAGTGCAACTGCCACAGGGCTTGTCTCCGGCGTGGAATACTATGCGCGGGCGTATGCGAAGGTTACATCTGGCGGAAGTACGAAGGTCATTTACAGCGAAGCGAAAGATTTTGGCTTCGGAGTCCCAAAGTACGGCACGTTTTCTGTGAGCGAAATATCGACCAACAGTAAAATAACGACCTTTAAGATTACAAGAAGCGGCGGTTCGGACGGGGAACAGACCGTCTATTACCGCACGGTAAACGGCTCCGCCATCGGCGGCACCCATTTTACCCATACGCAGGGATCTCTTACCTTCAAGGACGAGGAGACGTCCAAGAAAGTGACTGTGACGGAGCTCGGCGTGACGAATGCCTACGATAGCAAAGAGGGCACAAGATACTCCAATGAGGACAGAACCTACTCACTGGAAATTTACCGCGTGGAAGGCGGCGGGAAGATTGACGCGACAAAGCGCTCACAGGCGCACACGATGACGAAGAACAAGAGTTATGTCATCGACAGGACAATTTATACCACGGAAAAATTAAATCTCGATCAGACAGAGGTAAGTACGACCAGTGGGAAAAAAATTCAGGACTCAACAGAAAAGCAAGGCGCGACAAATAGCAATGTGTGTTTTCGGACCAACCGCGACAATGTGGAGAACTACCATACCGAGAGAAAACTCTCTGACTATTATACCAATTCAAATCAGTTGGCGTATTTGAATGCAACCGCCAGCGGGTGGTACTATCGGTATCGGTTGAAGGCTTATGAAGGCGATGACGGCTATGAACATGCGTATCTGGGAAAATCGGAAGTGCCGAAGAATGGCTATTTTGACTTAATAGGAAAGAATAACAAAATTGCGGAAGATGGCGTAGTTACAAGAGCATCCGGGCAACTTTGGGCATGTAACTTTCAACTCGCTAGTAATAAAGCGACAACCTTTCTTTTCCCGAGCACTGAAACGGGTGGGGGTGTGGGAGATACTAAGCCAACAAGAATCTCTGGTACGACTTATCCTTACAACAATAACACATGGGTGAGGCTGGGTGTAGATGAGACCTGCTATGCTTACTTTGGTGCGAGTGGTAAAAGAGAGGACAGCTGGTATGTGGACGGTCTGACCAGCTATGTCATGGTGCAGGATGAGAAGGAACCCCAGCTCCTCGGCGTTGCGCCCATGGCGGGCGGCACTTACCTTCCGGGAGACCCGATTACGGTGGCGCTTGTCTTTGACGAGATTGTGGACAGCCAGAACAGCTCTCTGAGCGGTCTTACCATCACGACCAACGTAGGTACTTTGACATACGCAGGCGGCGCAGACACCAATGTGCTGTATTTTACAGGGACGGTATCGTCCTCTGCCAGCTTAGGGGGCAGCAGTGCGCTGAAGGTTACCGGTATCAGCAACGCCTCTGTTATTAAGGATATGTGCAGTCTGGCAGGCGGCACCAGCCAGTCCTTTACGGGCGGCAGTACCAACGTGACCGTGGACAACAGTAAGCCGTCGGTGACGATCAAGGCAGATACAAGCGGCAGCCTGCCCTGCCATAAGGCAACCATCACAGCCACAGGGGCAGAAACCGTTCAATATACATGGACGAAGGATACCGCACTGCCCGCCTATGGCTGGCAGACTACCACAAGCGGCAAACAGCTTACGGAGAGCAGGGGCACGGCAGGAAAGACGGAGACCTGGTATCTGCATGTGCTCGCCACTGCAGCATCAGGGGCTTCCACGCACACTTATCAGCCGTTTTCCTTTATGCTGCCCACGATCACGGAGGTAGCTGTAAGGGCGGGTTCCGCGGCTTCCGATGAGGTTGTGGCGGATGTATGGAAACCGGAAAAATATATCGTGATGCAGTATGCGGGCGCACAATCCGGTACAAATATTACTTTTGGCGGACCGACGAGCAGTTCAACGCCCATTACGAAATCAAGCGGGACGACGTCTCTGAAAGTTACCAAAAACGGAACATACACTGTGACGCTGACAGATAGTTATGGAAATGTGATTTCCAAAACCATTGAGGTACAAAAAATAGATGTTAAGAAGCCCACAGTCACAATCCGCAGCGGAAGCAGCACGGGTACGGATACCGTATACAATGAGCTGACTCTTGCCGTGCTCCCGGAGGATACCGGTGGCAGCGGCGTGGCAAAGGTGGAGTATGCATGGACAAATGACACAGCAGCCCATTCTTCGTGGACGACACTCGATGCGGGTGCGGACGGTAGCTATCAGGCAGTGTATACCGCCACAGAGACTGCAAAGACCGCAAAATATCTTCAGGTAAAGGTTACAGACGGCGCAGGAAATGTCTCCACAGTCGTCCGGTCGGGGCCTTATTATATGATGCAAAAGGTAACCGAAAAGGGGCTTCCCACGATTATTGTGACAGGCAATGCGGGTTCATGGGGAAAGAGCGCTGTGCTTACATGGACGGCGAAGAAAGGAACCGGAACCGGCGCAGGTAAGATTGCGTCCGTATACACGCCGGACGGCCTACAGACGATAGATTCTGGATCCAACGATGCCACCGGAACCTGTACTGTGACGAAAAACGGCGTCTATGTATTCATGGTGACGGACGAATATGGCAATTCCGTCAGTACAGAAGTGCTTGTGAAAAACATCGACAACGAGGCGCCGAAGGTGGAAGAGCTGGATCGTTCCGTATCTACAGACAGGGAAACAGGCACGATCAAGCTGACAGGTGCTACGGATGACTGTACGGCAATCTACGACCAAAAAGGAAACTGCACAGATTATCGCGGCAGCGGTATTCAGACAAGGCAGTATCGAATGGAGGGCGAAAACACATGGACGCCCTTCACCGGGAATAGCTTTACCGTGACGGAAAACGGTAGGTATCTGGTCAGTCTTATTGATAATTTAGGAAATGTCAGCAAAGAGTACAGCGTGGAGATGACGCTTATTAAGGATACGCAGAAGCCATCTCTTACGGCAGCGGTGGAGAGCGGTGTCAGTGCGAATGCTGGCGGTTGGTACAATGCGGCGGCTCTGCACATTACGCTGACCTATTCCGATGACGTTGGCACGACGAAGCTGTACGGCAAAGTGGATAATGGCGGTTTTGAGGAAATCAGTGGTATTTCCACAGCACCCGGTACAACATTTACGAAGGCTTACGACTGTACAGAGGGTGTGCATACCTACACTTTTAAGGCGGAGGACGCAGAGGGCAATGCGACTGAATCCGAGTCTGTCACCGTGAAGTGGGATAAGACAAAGCCGGTCATCGGTGAGATTACCGCTGAGAATAAAGCAGCGAACCTTCTTGACTGGATCATCGGGAAAGAGAGCCTGATTCTGCATATTCCGGTGACGGAGGAAGGCAGCGGGGTACAGGAGATTTCCTATACCATAACGCCTGCGTCCGGCACCGCACAGAATGCGACTGCAAAGATTGAGAATGGTCTGGCGAAGATCACCCTTTCCGCAGACTGGAAGGGCAAAATCACCGATATTAAATGTACGGATGCAGCGGGAAATGTCTCTGACACCAAGAGCATCACAGATGCAGCAAACGGCTTCATCGTGGAGGATAACCCGCCGGTGATCACCTTTACGGCAGCAAACATGGCAGACCCGAAGAATCCCAGACCGGGGGAGGCGCTGTCTGAGAATTATTATGAGGAAAATGCCGCTCCCACGGTTTATGTGTCTGTAACGGATGCGGACGACGGCGGTATTACCGCGGGAATCAAAGACATTACCTATACCATAAACAGTGATGCGGAGAAGACGGTGAATGGCAGCTTTGACACTGACCTAAAGGGAAGCTATAGCTTTACCATATCGCTCACCGGTAAGACGGGCATTGTAAATATTACCGTGAAGGCTTCCGATTATGCGGGAAATACCGCAGAAAAAACGGTGACTGTCCGTATCAAAGAAAAGGAAAAGAAGCCTGACACTAAGACCGATTACCGGCAGGAGCAGTTTACCGGACTGACGCCGGGAGCAGCCTATGCGGTGAACGGGGAAACCCTGTCTGCCGATGGGCAGGGCTGTATTGCCATCGGGGAAGAATGGTTTGGCAATACGATCCAGATTATAAAAAAGGGAACGGAGAGCACATCAGACAGTGACGCGGCAGAGCTTGCCATAGCGAGGCGTCCGGGAATTCCTTCTGTATCTGCGGAAAATGAGACAATAAAAGGGAAAAAGGACGGAGCGTTAAACGGCGTCAGTGAGACGATGGAATACAGCATTGACGACGGCGCGAACTGGATAGCGTTTACTTCCGATGAGATAACAGGCAACCGCATGTCAGGTCTTGCACCGGAGAATATTTTGATACGGGTGAAGGCTACCGACGACGCACCCCATGGAAAACAGGCGCAGGTAACGATTGCGGAGGGTAGGACGCTGACCGTTACATTCGATGCAAATGGCGGAAGTACCGTCACCGCGGTTGCCGGAAAGGCATGGCAGGATGCGGTTGACAGGCCGCAGGATCCCGTAAAGGAAGGCTATACTCTGGAGGGATGGTATCGTGACAATACCTTTAAGACCGCATGGCATTTCGCAGGCGAAGAAAACGAGGATCATCTGACGGATAACGTGACCCTTTATGCGAAGTGGAAAGACACCGCAAATCCGAACCTTGCCGCAGTATTGGCAGATCAGAAGGATGCGGGAAAGTGGTATCGGGAACTGGCGATCGAGCTTACTTATTCGGACAATGAAGGAGTAGCGAAGCTCTCTGTTCAGAAGGACGACGGCGCTTACACGGAGCTTTCCACCGCAGGAAGCACCACGCAGGCCGACGGTAAAACCTATCAGCTGACTTTTGACAGATTGGAAGAAGGAGAACATACCTATACCTTTAAGGCGGCAGACGCGGCGGGTAATGAGACCGTGACAGATGCATTGACCGCAAAGCTTGACACAACGAAGCCTGTCATCGGTGATATTACCTTTGAGCAGAAGGCAGCGAACTTTCTTGACTGGATCATCGGTAGACAAAGCCTGATTCTGCATATTCCGGTGACGGAGGAAGGCAGCGGGGCAGAGGAGATTTCTTATACCATAACGCCCGCGTCCGGCACAGCGGAAGAAAAGACTGCAAGGCTTGAGAATGGTCAGGCGAAGATCACCCTTTCCGCAGACTGGAAGGGCAACATCACCAATATTAAATGTATGGATGCAGCGGGAAATGACTCTGACACCAAGAGCATCACAGGCGCAGCAAACGGTTTCATTGTGGAGGATAACCCGCCGGTGATCACCTTCACGGCGGCTGATATGACAGACCCGGCAGGTCCCAAACCGGGAGCGGCGTTGTCGACGAATTACTATGAGGAAAATGCCGCTCCGACGGTCTATGTGTCGGTAACGGATGCGGAAGAAGCCGGTATTACTGCGGGAATTGCAAGTATTACCTATACCATAAACAGTGATGCAAAGCAGACGGTGAATGGCAGCTTTGACACTGACCTAAAGGGAAGCTATGGCTTTACCATACCGCTCACCGGTAGGACGGGCATTGTAAATATTACCGTGAAGGCTTCCGATCATGCAGAAAATACCGCAGAAGGAAAGGTGACTGTCCGTATCAAAGGAAAAGAGGAGAAGCCAAATCCAACAATCGATTACCGGCAGGAGCAGCTTACCAGACTGACGGCAGGCGCAGACTATGCTGTGAACGGGGAACCCCTGTCTGCCGATGAGCAGGGCCATATTGCCATCAGGGAAGACTGGTTTGGCAATACGATCCGGATTGCTAAAAAGGGAACGGAGAGCACGTCAGACAGCGACGCGGCAGAGCTTACCATAGCGGGGCGTCCGGGAATCCCTTCTGTATCTGTGGAAAATGAGACAATAAAAGGGAAAAAGGACGGAGCGTTAGGCGGCATCAATGCAGCCATGGAATACAGCACTGACGGCGGCACAAACTGGATGGCGATTACTTCCGATGAGATAACAGGCGGCAGTCTGTCAGGTCTTGCACCCGGGAATATTTTGATACGGGTGAAGGCTACCGACGTCGCGCCCCATGGAAAACAGGCGCAGGTAACGATTGCGGAGGGCAGGACGCTGACCGTTACTTTTGATGCAAACGGCGGAAGTAACGTCACCGCGGTTGCCGGAAAGGTATGGAATGAGACGGTTGACAGACCGGAGAATCCGGTGAAGGAGGGCTATACTCTGGAGGGCTGGTATTGTGACAATACTCTTACGACCGCATGGCATTTCGCAGACGAAGCAGGCGCAGATCATCTGACGGAGGATGTGACCCTTTATGCGAAGTGGAAAGACACCGCAAACCCGAACCTTGCCGCAGTATTGGCAGATCATAAGGATGCGGGAAAGTGGTATCAGGAACTGGCGATCGAGCTTACCTATTCGGACAACGAAGGAGTGACAGCGCTCTATGTTCAGAAGGACGGCGGCGCTTACACAGCGCTTCCCATGACAGGAAGTACCACGCAGGCCGACGGTAAAACCTATCAGTTGACTTTTAACGGACTGGAAGAAGGAGAACACACCTATACCTTTAAGGCGGTGGACGCAGCGGGTAACGAGACAGAGACAGCCGCTTTGACCGCAAGGCTTGACACGGTGAACCCTCAGCTTGGCAATGTGTCCTTTAACGAAGGCTATCAAAACCTCTGGAACTGGCTGATACGCAAAGACAGCCTTGAAATCACCGTTCCCATCACGGAAGCGGGAAGCGGCATAGAGAACGTGAGTTACACGCTGATACCGGAAACGGGAGGCAGCGGAACAACAGGTCATGCAGCAGTGAAAAAAGCTTCCGGTGGAAACAGTGCCGATTACATGGCTGTCATCTATGTCACTCCCGACTTTAAGGGAAGGATCCGAATTACCGCCACGGACAATGCAGGAAATGCTTCGGATACCAAGACCATTGGTACAGACGGCAGCGGCATCAATGGCGTTATTGTAGAGGACAACGCACCGGAGATCACGTTTTCAGTAAACGGCGGCGAGGCATTGAAGGAATATAAGGAAGTACCGGCGGTTGCCGTGACCGTAAAGGATGACAGGGAAAATGCCATTTCTGCCGGTCTGGCCTCTGTGACTTACCGGATTGGGAATGGTGCGGAAAACATGCTGGAGGAAGATTTTGCGGTAAGTCTGAAAACCGAAGCCGGATTTATCATACCGAAAGAGATGATTCCCGCCGGTGGAGGAGAGATCCTCGTGAAGGCCGCAGATAATGCCGGAAATCAATCGGAAAAGAAACTGATCATACGCATACATACCGGCGGTGGAACGGAAGAAAAACCGACGGAGCCGATAGAACCGACAAAGCCTTCGGAAACACCGGAACCAGAACCAACGGAAATACCGGAGCAGCCAAAACCATCAGAGCAGCCAAAACCGTCAGAACAGCCAAAACCATCAGAGCTGCCCAAACCGTCAGAATCATCAAAGCCATCAGGCAGGGACGATTTATTCGGGCAGACTGTAAAAGAACCCTCCGGCATACCTGAAGGACAACAGCCGGAAAAGGAAGATGTACAGACAACACCGACGGTGGCAGACACAGGTGCAGCGTTGAAGCTGGGTGACGGCACAGTCATTGTAACGGTTGTCTGTGAGGAGCAAGGGTATACGGCAGAAGTGGCAGATACCATGGCGGCGGCAAATGCCGTGCTGACGCCGGAGCAGATACAGAGCGTGGCTGACGGAGAAACCATAGAGATCCGGATAGATGTGAAGGACATTTCCGGTAACGTGTCGGAGCAGGATAAGAGGGCAATCGAAAACGGTATTGAAGAGTACCGGAAGAAGCTGCCAGGGCTGACACTCGGAATGTATGTCGATATCTCCATATTCATTAAGGTAGGGGGAGGCGACTGGAACGCCGTTAACCAGACACATGAGCCGGTAGATGTGGTAATCGGCATCCCGGCGGAGCTGCAAAGTGATGACAGGATCTTTTACATTATTCGCTCCCACGAAGGGGACTACACTCTTTTAACGGATATGGATGAGGAACCGGATACCATAACCATCCGTACAGACAGGTTCTCCACCTATGCCATTGCTTACGAGCAGGTGAACGGAACAGGAGAAAACAATAAATGCGGATTATGCCATATTTGTCCGACTTTTCTTGGCATCTGCTGCTTTGTGTGGCTGGCAGTTATCGTGGCAGTATTTTTCATTATTTGTATGATCATCCGGAGAAACCGGAAAGAGAAGGAAGAAAAATAAAACAGGATAAGGAAAACGGGTGGTAACGTAACAGTTATCATCCGTTTTTGTGTGCAATGCTTTTTTATACGGGAAGGGGATGGCATAGGACAATCTGCATAGGACATAAGATAAAACAAAACAAGCAGAAAAAAGAGGATGGCAGATGCTGGATATAGCCGATGAAGAACTGGATGCAATGGCTGCTGTGGATGTCCGGACGGTGGATATTAACACACTCACAGACATACAGGATATAAAGATTGACACAAAGCTGCCGGTGGAAGAAAAACTGGCTTCCTTTGCAGGGCAGACCAATAATATCTATGTCCACCGTATCGGTGATTACGTGGTAAAGGCCAGGTTTCAGAAGGAAGGACCGGGCATAGATGACAAGATAGAGGAATATCTGAGACATCTCACTGAAATTCAGATCTGAAGTTTATAACGGAATGATCATAGACCGGGAGTGATAGCATGAGCAGACAACATTTTCTGGCAGCCATGTATCTTCGCCTTTCGAGGGATGACGGTGATGCCGGAGATGTGACAGCAAAGGATGGGAAACGGAAATCCTGGAGTAACAGCATCGGGAATCAGAGAGAACTGGTCAAAGCCTTTATTCATGAACAGCAGGATATCGAATTGTATGACAGTTATGTCGATGATGGTTTTTCAGGCAGTAATTTTGACAGACCGGAATTTAAAAGAATGATAAGCGATATTGAAGCCGGAAGGGTGAACTGTGTCATTGTAAAAGACCTTTCCCGCTTTGGACGTGATTATATTGAATCCGGGAAATATATACAAAAAATTTTCCCGGCTCTTTCCGTGCGTTTTATTGCGCTTACAGACCATTATGACAGCTTTCATGCAGATGCAGGGGAGAGCGGCATTGTTCTTCCGGTCAAAAATTTTATTAACGATTCCTATTGCAGGGATATTTCCATAAAAGTGAAAAGCCAGTTTGAAGTAAAAAGAAGAAATAGAGAGTTTATTGCCGGAACTCGAAAGTAGAAAAGCCGAAATAGAACAGCAGTTGAACGAAAATCCTAATCTCAATTTTGAGCAACTAAACGAATTGACCACTCTTTATCGGGAGTTAAGCAGGCAAATAGATGAGAAAGAATTTCGCTGGCTCGAATTAAGCGAGCAGGCATAAAAAGTCTAAAACGCATTGTCAGTTGAGCTAAAAGGTGTACCTTTGCCGCTAGAAAGAACATATTAACGCCAAA
>USDI01000022.1 GCA_900553305.1 uncultured Lachnospiraceae bacterium | reverse complement strand
AGCTTCTTGGAGCAGCAGAAGGAGACTATGAGGTTTATGCGAAGTCGGTGTTTGATGCAAGGCGTAAGGGATTGTTCATTGCCAATGATGTAACCAGTAAATATAGCCGCAGAACAGAGAGCGAATATTACAATATTGCATCCTATCTGCATCGGATTGTGCAGATGCGGACCGGAAATTATATGGTATTTTTTCCTTCCCATGCCTTTTTAAGGAAGGTACTTGAGGTGTATGAGGAGAATTTCGCCGATGAACATGTGGAATGCCTCGTGCAGGATGAGTATATGAATGAACAGAGCAGGGAGGAATTCCTGATGAGATTTGGTGGAGGAGGGAGAGTTTCGCAGGAGACGGCTTCCCTTCCTGTGACCGAGTTTCCGGTGACGGAGCCGTCTGCAACTGAGCCTGTGATGGCAGAATATCCAGTGACAGAACTTCCGGCACTCGAAGAGAACTTCCTGGAAGAAGTTATCCACATGGAGATTGAATATGAGGAAGAACGGACGCTTCTCGGCTTCTGTGTCTTAGGTGGAATATTCAGTGAAGGAATTGATTTGAAGAATGACCGACTGATCGGTGCGATCATTGTCGGGACGGGACTTCCGATGGTATGTAATGAACGCGAGATCTTAAAGAAGTATTTTGACCGGCAGGGGGATAACGGATTTGACTATGCGTACCGCTATCCGGGAATGAATAAGGTTTTGCAGGCGGCAGGGCGCGTGATTCGTACGGCAGAGGATATCGGTATTGTGGCACTTCTGGATGAACGGTTTCTGTCAACGCCCTATCAGCGGATGTTTCCGAGAGAGTGGAGGGAGTACGAAGATGTATCAATAGAGGAAATCAGTCATTACGTGGAGCGATTCTGGGACGAATGGCTATAATCCTTTCAAGCGGTCATTCTGACATCACATTTTTGAAAGAAAGTTATGTGGATCATTGATTGTGACATATGTGTCATTGTGGATAACTATGTGGAAATGGGGGATTTCTTTTGAAATTTTTATCTAAATGAGAATCGTTATCAATAAAAAACTGAAGGAAAAATGCATTAAAAATGAAAAAATACTGGATTAGTCAATGGGAGATGGTGTATAATTGACCAAGATGAATAATCCAAAGGCAAGAAGGGAGTAAAAGCGCATGAACAGTGGATTTTGGGCATATGAAAGTGTATTTTATCAAATATATCCGTTAGGATTTTGCGGAGCACCGTTTGAGAACGATGGTGTGCAGACTCATAAGATTAAAAAGGTGGAGGAATGGATTCCACATATGTAGAAATTAGGAATCAACGCTATCTATTTTTCCCCAGTATTTGAATCTGATACCCACGGATACAATACAAGAGATTATAAGAAGATTGATGTCCGCATCGGAACCAATGAAGATTTTAAGGAGGTTTGCCGGAAGTTACATGAGAACGGAATCCGTGTGGTACTGGATGGCGTGTTCAACCATGTGGGACGAGGCTTTTATCAGTTCCAGGATGTGTTGAAGAACCGTGAGAATTCTCCTTATTTGAACTGGTTCCATATCAACTTAGGCGGAAATTCCAATTATAATGATGGTCTGTGGTATGAAGGCTGGGAAGGAAATTATGATCTGGTGAAGTTAAATCTCCAGAATGGAGAAGTGGTTAATCATATTTTGGATGCCGTACAGTTCTGGATCAACGAATTTGATATTGACGGACTGCGTCTGGATGTAGCGTATTGTCTGGATGAGAACTTTGTACGGACACTTCGCAGCTTCACGACAGAGAGAAAGGCAGACTTCTTCTTGTTAGGAGAGATGCTTCATGGCGATTACAACCGTCTGATGAATGACAGCATGCTTCATTCCGCAACCAATTATGAATGCTATAAGGGATTGTATTCGAGCTTTAACAGCATGAATATGTTTGAAATCAATCATTCCCTGCTCCGTCAGTTCGGACCGGAAAACTGGACACTTTATAAAGGAAAACACCTGTTATCTTTTGTAGATAACCATGATGTGACGAGAGTTGCAAGTATTTTATCCAATGAAAAGCATCTGCCATTGATTTATGCAATGTGCTTTGGCATGCCGGGAATTCCCTGTGTATATTATGGAAGTGAATGGGGAACCAAGGCAGATAAGAGTGAGGGCGATCCGGCGTTGCGTCCCTGCTTCGAGAAACCGGAATGGAATGAACTGTCAGAGTTTATCAGTAAGCTTGCGGAAGCAAAGAAGAATTCCGAAGCATTAAATTATGGAAGTTTCCGTTCCGTTCTTCTGACAAACCGCCAGTGTATTTTCGAGCGTGCCAGCGAACATGAACGGGTACTGGTAGCGATCAATGCCGATGAAGCACCATTCACCGCACACTTTGATGCAGGCTGTGGCTTGGCAACCGATTTGATCACCGGACAGCCTCATGACTTTGGCGGCGGCAGTGAACTTCCTCCTTACAGTGCTGCATTCTGGAAGATGGAGCGGTAAGAAGTCAGATATGCAATAACAGGTAGTAGATAAAACAATATGTAAATATATATGAAGTAATTGTAACTATTCAGGAAACTGTACCGGAGCGCATTGGTTCTGGTACAGTTTTCTTCTTTATTCATAAAATATATTGTTGACATACAATATTATATGACATATAGTATATGTGTAAATAATATTATATAATGTATAATATTATGATATAAGTATCAAAAATAAATTTTGCTACTCATTGATGTATCCGAATTGCTACATTGCTACGCAATTTCCGCAATTCTCAAACATTCGAAATCCGCTGATTTACTACGTAAATCGCTACTTTCTCATGTTTGGCGGGTCCCAAGTTCAAAAGTCTTATCGTGCAAGCACGAACGACCTTTTTGACCTTTTGACCCTGATATCATCATATTATACATATTCACAGGAAGGAGCGAAATGTATGGTTTTTAATACAGGTGCAGCACTTCTGGATGCCATTGTGCTTGCGGTTGTGGCGAAAGAGCCGGAAGGAGCCTATGGCTACAAGATCACGCAGGATGTGCGGCAGATCATTGCGGTTTCGGAATCCACCTTATATCCGGTGTTACGAAGATTGCAAAAGGACGAATGCCTGACGATTTATGATCAGGAATGTGCTGGACGTAACCGCAGATATTATCTGGTTACGGAGAAGGGAAGGCAGCAGCTTTCCATGTACCGGGAGGAATGGAAGAGCTATTCCGGTAAGATCAATCAGATTTTTGAGGGAGGATCCACGAATGAACAGATTTGAATATATGAGGAGACTTGAAGATTTATTATCCGATATTTCTCCCAGTGAAAAAGAAGAAGCACTTACTTATTATAATGATTATTTCAACGACGCCGGACAGGAGAATGAGCAGCAGGTCATCGAAGAGCTTGGAAGTCCCGAGCAGGTAGCGGCCGGCGTAAAGGAAGGACTTGGACTGCAGACTTATGATCGTGTGCAGGATTCTCCTGAAGGAGGAAAAAATCAGAATCAGAGTGCACAAATCGGAACAGATGGGAATGCAGGTGCGCAGAACACCGGAAGTCAGAATGCATTCTCACAGAACAGCCAAATACCACCGCAGCCGCAGCAGAAGAAATCCAAACCGGCGTGGGAGATTGCCTTAATTGTCATCGGACTGATCTTTGCTTCCCCGCTGATTCTGGCATTGATCTGTGTAATCTTTGCCTTAATTATCAGTGTGTTCAGTCTGATTTTCGGATTGCTGATTGGCTTTGGAGCAGCGGCATTGGCGCTTTACGTGACGGCATTTGTCTGTGCATTGCTTGGACTTGTGGTGTTGCCGGTAAATGTTCTGGTATCAGGGGCGTTGCTTGGAAGCGGATGCTTATGTGCTGCGGCAGGAATTCTGTGTATGGTTCTTACCGTACTTGTGGCCATGACAGTTCCGGCTGCCTGCAAAGGTACGGCATGGTTGTGGCGTAAAATGTTTCGAAAGGCGTAAGGGAGGAAAACAAGGATGAAGAAATTTTATAAAGTCAGTCTGATTACCGCAGGTATTCTGGCCGCAGTTGGTCTGGTGTTGTGCATCTTTTTTGGATTTATGGGAGGATACCGGTGGAGGCAGAGAGTAACAAGTGAAGCGGTGGTTTCTTATATGGAGGAGCTTTCCAACCGGCTGGGATTTAAGATTTCCTTTGGAGAAGGAAACGGCATTTATATTGGAGCCCTGGGGAAAAATTCCACAGGAGCAGCCGGAGAACTTATGGTAAATGGAGAAAGTATTGCAAAAAAAGGAACCGTGTATGAAATTCCGGTGAGCGAAGTGCAGGAATTGAATGCAAAGCTTGGGGCGGGACTTTTTGAGATTCGGGAAAAAGAGGAAAGTTCCGATACCATAAGCCTTACCTTTGATGCTTCGGGAGTATGGGAATACGCTCTTGAAAATGGAACACTGAGCGTTGGAATGAAAGAAGAATCCATATATGCCTTATGGGGATTGAAACAGAATGAAGGAGCGCGGTGCGTGATCGGGATTCCGAAGGACTTTACGTTCCGGACCTTTACAGCAACGCTTGGTGCCGGAAAGCTTCAGATTGAGGGGATCAAGGCGCAGGAGATGACTCTGAAGGCCGGTGCTGGCCAGCTTGAACTTGCAGATCTTATGATTGAGGATTTTAAACTAAAGGTCGGAGCCGGACAGGCGGTATGTGAGAATGTGACAAGCCGAAATGCCGTGATGGACATTGCCATGGGCGAATGCCGATATTCCGGTAAAATTGATAAGAATTTAAGTGTGGACTGCGGACAGGGCAATGTGGAAATTGCAGTAGAGGGAGAAGAAGCGGACCACAATTATGATCTGGATTGCGGAATGGGTAGTATTCGGGTCGGAAGTATGAGAGCTGCGGGAATGGGAGCACAGCAGACGCAGGATAATCAGGCAGACAGTCTGTATCAGGTGAAATGCGGAATGGGAAATGTAACAATTACATTTAAATAATTCGATATCATATAACAAGGGACTCTCGTATGAGCATATTCGATCCGGAGGATCAGCTCATGCGACAGTCCCCTTTCTTATCTACAATTCCATAAATAATCCGGCTTTTTTAAGAGCAGGACGAAGTGCCATGTAAACCACGCTGGAAACGATTGCGGAGGTTACGGCATTGATGGAGGTAGCGGTTACGTTCCATGCAAGGGTAAGCTCTGCAGCGGGTTTTCCAAGGATCAGCAGCTTGTAAAGATAACCGATTAAAGGATCGAAGATCACATTGAATAATAATCCGGCAACAGCGGCAAGGATGACCCATTTCCAGACCTTCCTGTTATCGGTTTCTTTCGTGATGTGACCGATTTTGTGGGCAACGAGTCCGGTGATTAATCCGATGCATAACTTTAATAAGAAGGTTTTCGGTGCATAGACAATATAAACCGGGTCAAGCAGATCGCCGATGGTCATTCCAATGGCACCGCCTAAGCCGCCATATAAGCCGCCCAGCAGCAGGGCGCCGAGAACACATACGGCATTTCCGAGATGAATGGAAGTAGCGTCGCCGCCCGGAAGCGGAATCTTAATCTGTAAAAAGGTAAATACCACATAGGAAAGTGCAGCCATAAGGCCGGTGAATGCAATTTTCATTAATTGTTTGTGTTGTTTCATAAGATACTCCTCTTTTCCTCATAATAATCATCAGTTCGTATGTACGAAGTGTTGTGTTGGTTACTGTTCACTCGTACCTCGTTCCAGTAACGATTCGCAGGCTCATTTGAAGTTTTGCTTCGCAAAAGGAGCCTGCTCACTCCTGAACAAGCTTCACTAGACTCACCTGCGGTTTGTCAAGTGAACTTGTATGGTTCGCACTAAGCTCGAAATAACCTCGCTAAGTGCTCTACTCAAATCATGCTCTTACACAGCCTGACAGCATGTGTCTGGCTGCTGTGTGAACAGTAACTTGTATTGCTACTTAGTATAAACAATACTGGTACTGTTAAAAGTACCAATTACGAACTTTTTAATAAGACCAGAGCGGAAAAATTCGTCAAATTGACGATAAGTTTCTAAAATTTTTATGAAACATTTTGGATTCCGTTGACATTAAAAAATCAAATCATTAAACTTAGAAACTATAGGTTAAGTGAAAATATTTTAGTATATTGCAACACATTCGCAGTGGGTGCATGGAAAGGAAGACGATGAAAAGATATTGGAAATATGTAAAACCGTATTTGCCGGCATTTATCATCGGCCCGCTCCTGATGATCGTGGAAGTCATTGGGGAAGTGGTTCTGCCGAAGCTTATGGCAAATATTATTAATGTCGGTGTGACGAATGGAAGTGTCGGTTACATCACAGGAACCGGCGCATTGATGATTTTAGTAGCGCTTCTTATGATGGCAGGCGGTGTTGGCGGTGCGTATTTTGGCGCGAAAGCAGCAGTCAGCTTTGCCGCAGATTTGAGAAAGGATGCATTTGATAAGGTACAGACCTTTTCTTTTGCCAATCTTGACCAGTTCAGTACCGGTTCACTGGTTACCCGTCTGACCAATGATATTACACAGGTACAGAACCTGATTAATATGGCACTCCGTATGATGCTTCGTGCGCCCGGAATGCTGATCGGTGCGCTGATTATGGCGTTTGTCATGAATGCGGAGCTGGCAGTTATTGTGTTGATTGTCATTCCGATTCTGGTCGGAGCCATTACGATTTTAATTAAGGTCGCATTCCCGAAGTTCAAGATCATGCAGAAAAAGCTGGATGCGTTGAACTCCAATATTCAGGAAATGCTGACGAATGTCCGTGTAATCAAATCCTTTGTCCGTGGTGACTATGAGGAAAAGAAGTTCGCAGCCTCCAATGAAGACTTAAAGCAGACCAGTTTAGGCGCATTTAAGACCATCATTATGGTAATGCCGCTGATGATGCTGATGATGAATGCCACCACACTTGCCGTTGTATGGTTTGGCGGTAAGCAGATTATTGTAGGAAATATGCAGGTGGGTGACCTGACTGCGTTTACCACTTATATTGTACAGATTCTGATGTCCTTAATGATGCTTGCCATGGTCATTTTACAGAGTTCAAGAGCGCTGGCTTCCTTAAGCCGTATCCGTGAGATTCTTGACACGGATGTTGATCTGAACGATGAGCACTGCAAGGAGCCGGATAAGATTGTGTCGAGCGGACGTGTGGAATTCCGTGACGTTTCCTTCCGTTATTATAAGGAAAACAAAGAACCGGTGCTTTCCCATATCAGTTTTGACGTAAAGAGTGGTCAGACACTGGGAATCATCGGATCAACCGGCAGCGGTAAAACAACACTCGTACAGATGATTCCGAGATTATACGATGTCGATGAAGGTGAGGTTCTTGTGGATGGCGTGAATGTCAAGGATTATACGCTGGAAAATCTGCGTGAGGGTGTCGGCATGGTACTGCAGAAGAACGTGCTGTTCTCCGGTTCCATTCTGGAAAATCTGATGTGGGGCGATGAAAACGCTTCCATGGAGGAGGTACGCAAGGCCGCAGGAGCCGCGCAGGCAGACGGCTTCATAAGCAGCTTTACCGGAGGCTATGAGATGGATTTAGGTCAGGGCGGTGTCAATGTGTCCGGTGGACAAAAGCAACGTCTTTGTATTGCCCGTGCCCTGTTAAAGAAGCCGAAGATTTTAATTCTGGATGATTCCACAAGTGCGGTGGATACCGCAACGGAAGCGAAGATCCGTGAAAGCTTTGCAGGAGAACTGAAGGATACGACGAAGATTATCATCGCACAGCGTATCAGCTCCGTGAAGGAAGCAGATGAGATCATGGTACTCGACGACGGCAAGATCGTAGGATTCGGAAAACATGAGGATCTGCTCTCTTCCTGTGAGGCATATCAGGAAATTTATTATTCCCAGATGGATAAAGAAAAGGAGGGAGCAGCATCATGAGACAGGAACGACTCGATTATCTTACCAGAAAATATGAAGCAAAGCTGAACCCTTCCAACGAGGAGGAAATGTCCGGAAAGCCAATGGGAGGAAGAAGACACGGAGGCCCCGGAGGTCCCGGGGGACGCGGTATGATGGGCGGTAAGCCGAAGAATACCAAAGCAACGGTTAAGCGTCTTTTTTCTTATATTGCAAAGGATAAATGGAAGCTGTTGATTGTCCTTTTATGTATTATTGTAGGTGCGGCAGGAAACCTTGCAGGTTCTTATCTGCTGCGCCCGATCATTAACGGACTGACCGATACCGGTAAAACCGGCGATCAGCTTCTTGCAGGGCTGATTCAGGGTGTATTTACCATGGCGGTCGTTTATATTGTGGCAATTACCGCGCAGTATTTACAATCCAGAATTATGGTTACGATTTCCCAGGATGCGATCCAGCGGCTGCGTAACGAATTGTTTGAAAAGCTGCAGAAGCTTCCGGTGCGTTATTATGATACCAATAATAACGGTGATGTCATGAGCCGTTTTACCAATGACGTGGATGTCATCGGTGAAATGCTGAACAATACCGTGGTACAGTTGATTTCCGGAGCAATCAGTATTGTCGGAACCTTGAGCCTGATGATTTATACGAATATCTGGCTGACATTGATTACGATTGTCATGGTTCCGCTGATGTTAAAGGCAGTATCCGGAATCGGTAAAAGAAGCCGGAAGTATTATAAGGCGCAGCAGGCAGCCATTGGTACGATGAACGGATATATTGAGGAGACGATTACAGGTCAGAAGGTTGTCAAGGTCTTTAACCACGAGGAAAGTGCGAGAGAAGAGTTTGATTATCTGAATCAGGATCTTCGCGGTAAGCAGATCCGGGCACAGTTTTTCGGCGGAATCATGGGACCTGTTATGGGAAATATGGGGCAGGTCAGCTACTCCCTGACCGCAGCCATCGGTGGTATTCTGTGTGTACTGCGTGGATTTGATATCGGTGGACTTACGGTATTTGTCAACTATTCGAGACAATTTTCCCGCCCGATCAATGAGGTTGCCATGCAGGTAAATACGATCTTTTCCGCATTGGCCGGTGCAGAACGTGTTTTTGCAGTGATGGATGAGGTTCCCGAGGCAGAGGATGTAAAGAATGCCATTACCATAGAGGAAGCGGAAGACAGGAAGCACTATTATGTGATCCCGAAGGAGAATGCTTTTGTCAAAGAGCATGGAAAGCCGGAAGGAACGGTGCATGAAAATGAGCAGAATTATTATGCAGAGGTAAAGGGTGCGGTGACCCTGAATGATGTTACCTTTGGTTATAATCCGGATAAAACCATTTTGAAGCACATTTCCCTGTATGCAAAACCGGGACAGAAGATTGCCTTTGTAGGCTCTACCGGTGCAGGAAAAACGACGATCACGAACCTGATCAATCGTTTCTATGACATTGATTCCGGGCAGATCCTGATGGATGGTTTCCCGATTACGCAGATTGCAAGGGATTCTTTAAGAAGAAATATTGCGATGGTATTGCAGGATACCCATCTTTTTACAGGAACGGTACGTGAAAATATCCGTTATGGACGGCTTGATGCAACGGATGAGGAGGTAGAGCAGGCAGCAAAAATGGCAAGTGCCCATTCCTTTATCATCCGTCTGGAGCATGGATATGATACCGTTCTTGAGGGCGATGGCGCAAACTTAAGCCAGGGACAGCGGCAGCTCATTAATATTGCAAGGGCCGCCATTTCCAAGGCACCGATCCTGATTCTGGATGAAGCAACGAGTTCTGTTGATACAAGAACCGAGAAGCATATCGAAAAGGGAATGGACCGCCTGATGGCAGAGAGAACCACCCTCGTGATTGCACACCGTCTGTCAACCGTCCGGAATGCCAATGCCATCATGGTTCTGGAGCAGGGCGAGATCATTGAGCGTGGTGACCATGATGCACTGCTTGCACAGAAGGGCCGGTATCATGAACTTTATACCGGAAAGACGGAATTGGATTAAGTGCTGCATCATGACTTGTATTTGATGAAAAAGTATGCTATAAAGATTTTCGGAACAGAAAATCATTTACCTATTGACAAGGTGGGTAAATGAAGTTATACTGTTCCGAAAAGACAGTCAGTGAGGAATAAAGAATAAATTGCTGTTTATCCAACAGAGAAAGCCTTACTGAGGGAGGAGAAGAATATGAAAAAGTTATTAGCAGTAGTACTTACCGGTGCTTTCGTTGTATCTGCACTGGCAGGCTGCGGAAAGAGCACATCTGCAGATGATAAGGTAATCAAGGTTGCAGCTTCTGCAACACCTCATGCAGAGATTCTTGAGCAGGCAAAGCCCTTATTAGAGGCAAAGGGTTATGATCTTCAGGTAACCGTATTTGATGATTATGTACAGCCGAACAATGTTGTAGAGGGCGGCGATTTCGACGCAAACTACTTCCAGCACATCCCTTATCTTGAGAGCTTCAATGAAGAAAAGGGAACACACCTTGTAAATGCAGGTGGTATTCATTATGAGCCGTTTGGTATTTATCCCGGAACCAAGGCAACCTTAGATGAACTTGCAGATGGTGACAGCATTGCCGTACCGAACGACACCACAAACGAAGCAAGAGCACTTCTTCTGTTACAGGACAATGGCATCATTACTTTAAAGGAAGATGCAGGACTTACCGCAACCAAGAATGATATCGTAGAGAACCCTTACAATGTAGATATCGTAGAGCTTGAAGCAGCTCAGGTTCCGAGGGTAAAAGACGAAGTTGCATTCATGGTATTAAATGGTAACTACGCTCTGGAGGCCGGATTCTCCGTAGCAAAGGATTCCATCGCTTACGAGAAGTCTGATTCCGAAGCAGCTAAGACCTATGTAAATGTCATTGCTGTTAAGGAAGGAAACGAAAACAGCGACAAGATCAAAGCACTTGTTGAAGTTCTTACTTCCCAGGAGATCAAGGATTACATCAACAATACTTATGACGGAGCTGTGATTCCTTTTGAATAAGATGAAACACAAGATGGATTCTGTTAAGGAATTTTGAATAAGATTAAATGTCCCCCGAGGCTGTGTGATGGCTTTCGGGGGATGTTTTATATTTGATTACCAAGGTACTACTTGCAGTCCATATTTCAACATGATAAAGTATAAGATAACGGTGGCTGCATGAAGACAGCAGAGAATGGTACTATTTATTAATCATGCAGCGTAAAATTACATAGTGAAAATGAGGAGGAGATAGTATGTCAAACTATCCTAATTCAGGTAAGGGCCTGAAAAACATGTTTATCGCATCCATTGGTGCGATCGTATGCGCAGTATTGTTAGTAATTCCGATCGTGAATATTATTGCAGCAGTTGCAGCTCTGGTATTCACCATTCTGAGCCTGATTGGTCTCTGGACCGTTGGTAAGGATATTGCGGAATGTAAAATGGCATTCTGGTTCACCATTTTGTCCAGCGTGTTAAATGGTATTGCAAATAGTGTAAATAATGCATCTGCATCCGGAACTTCCGTAGTTGGTACACTTTTAAGTGTCGCAGGAAGTGCTTTATCCTTAGCGGTTACTTATTATGTATGTACTTCTGTTGCATCTGCATTAAGATCCTTTGGTGCAGAGGAAGCAGCAGCATCCGGTGACAAGGCATGGAAGATCGTGCTCTGGACAACAATTGCAAGTATCGTGGCAAGCATTCTCTGCCTGATCCCGATCCTAAATATCATTGGAGCACTCCTTGCAGTAATCGCAGCAATCGCAGCAGTTGTGGGACTTGTGTTCTATATGATCTTCTTAAACAAGGCTTACAAGGCATTTGGTGCATAAGAGTTGCAATCTTAAGTTATGTGTTATGAGCCACATAATTGGATTAGATTTAGAATCGGGTAAGAATGAATAATTAGAAGTAGTAAGAAGTGACGGAGCCTTCCGGTATTGGTGTACTGGGAGGTTCTTTTTTAAACTGTTATATTGGCATATTAATGAAAAAATGGGCCTAAGTAAAGTAATTATGAAATGTGCAGATTGCGGTTTGTGCATAGGACAGATGCAAAGAACAGGTGTCAGGAATAGTGTAAACTGCGCATAAGAATAATAAATTTTGCGAATAATCAAAAAAGGACAGCGGTTGTGTGGGTTTTGGTAATTGTGTTATAATAACAGGTATGTGAGATCAATAGATTTTGGAGAAGTTAAATGTCAGAAGAATTTGATGAAGAATATGAAGAACGCCGCAGACGGAGAAATGCGCGGAATGAGGAGATGCGCAGGCGCAAGAAACAGCAGCAGATGGTTCGTATGCTGGTGCGCAGACTACTACCCATTGCCGGAATCATTCTGGTTGCGGTAATTCTTATGATAAATGGAAGAAGTATTGTACGAAGAATACAGGGGTATTCCACTCCGACGAAAAATGACACAAGTGTTGCTGCTTCACCAGCAGTTTCAGAAGATGTGACACAGGTGTCGGAAGATTCCACGGGGGATTTACAAGCGGAAGCAGATGAGGCTCATACAGAAAATGTAGTAAACACAGAAACGCAGCAGGGACAAGCATCTGCTGATGAAGTGAACCTTAAATTACGGCAGTTAGCAACGAATGATCACAAACAGCAGGTTATTTTGTTAGGAGTCCAGGCTTCACTTCCGGATATGACAGCACTTCTGGGACAGGCAGAGGAAGAGCAGGCGCAGGCAGCAAAGGAGCAGAAGGTTTATACGGCACAGGCAACGGATGCAACGACTTCCGTGGATGATGAAGTACAGAGTACGAATGGCATTTTCATTGACCTTGCCACCGGAAATATTCTCTTTGACCGGGACTCACACACAAGAATTAATCCGGCGTCCATGACGAAGGTGTTGACCGTACTTGTGGCAGCAGAGCATGTAACAGACTGGTCGGATACTTTCGAGATTACACCGGAAATTACGAATTACAGCTATGTGCACGATTGCAGTGCAGTTGGATTTTCGAATAATGAAGTGGTTACCGTGGAAGATCTGTTCTACGGAACGGTACTTTGTTCAGGTGGAGATGCAGCACTTGGACTGGCAACCTATGTGGCAGGTTCGCAGGAAGCCTTTGTGGATATGATGAATGAAAAGCTGAAGGAGCTTGGACTTTCCGATACGGCACATTTTACGAACTGTGTCGGACTGTATGACGAAAATCATTATTGTACAGTTTATGATATTGCCATGATTCTGGAGGCAGCCATTGATAATCCGCAGTGCCGGGAGGTTTTGTCAACGAAGAAGTACACAACCTCGTCCACGCCGGAGCATCCGGAGGGAATCCAGATTTCCAACTGGTTCTTAAGACGAATTGAGGATAAGGATACCGGTGGTGAAGTGATCTGTGGAAAAACCGGCTTCGTGGCACAGTCCGGAAGCTGCGCAGTAAGCTATGGAAAGGATGCAGCAGGAAACGAATATATCTGCGCAACTGTGAACGCACACAGTGGCTGGCGATGCATTTATGACCATGTAGAGTTGTATAAGCGGTTTGCGAAGAGTGCAGACGGGGTAGCAGATGAGTAAACTATAAGCGGGGTAAATAGGTAACTAAGTAAATTAGTAAATAAATTAATCAATTAATTATAAGTAAATAAGTGAGTAAATAAATAAGTATGTGAGTAAATAAATAAGTATATAAGTAAATAAATATGTATATAAGTAAATATGCAAGTAAGCTGGTCTGCCGGCTTACCAGAAAGGGACTTTGCTGATCGGAGTATCAGAGAAGTCCTTTTTTAGTTCATGTATATGAGAAGGAGCACCAGAGAATCATTTGAGAATATAGGAATGTATTTTGATTGTTGATTAATATTTTCCCCAATTTTTAAAATAGGACTTGCAAAATACCCCAATGGGGTATATTATAAATACCTGGTAGGGGTATATGAAATTGAACAATTGTGGGATATATAGTATACGCATGATATGTTACAGATATAAGATCTCAAATATATGAAACGTCTGATCTTCAATATATCAAATGCCTGATGAACAAGATGCGTGTATGGGTATAGGGAATTAAATAATTCACCAGTACCCAGTGAAAATTGAAGCAGAGGGTATGAACAGCGAAAAGATGTGGAAATACCCAATGTAAAGCGAAGTCATGGGTAGAATGGAAGAAAAATTTTTTATATGCCCAATACTGAGCAAATACAGAATAGAAAGAGGAGGACAGCAGATGGGCAACAGGAACATAGAGCAACAGAAAGAGTTGGAAGTGCAGGAAGAAATGAGGGAAGAAATACAAGAAGTACAGAAGGAGGCCCAGCAGGAAAACAGCAATCGATGTTGCCATTGCATGGAGAAGCATACCTTACGTTCGGAAGAACAGAAGAAAGCATTGATTAACCGGTTGAAGAGAATTGAAGGGCAGGTGCGTGGTGTACAGCAGATGCTGGAAAAGGATGCCTATTGTAATGATATTCTGGTGCAGTCGGCAGCGATCAGTGCGGCGATGAATGCTTTTAATAAAGAAATTCTTGCGACACATATCCATACCTGTGTGGTAAGAGATATTCGTGAAGGACGGGATGAAGTCGTGGATGAACTTGTTTCCACCATTCAGAAACTCATGAAGTGACCGAACGCAAGAAAACCAAGCGGCTGCGAAGCAGACATTTGGTTTTCGGTGAGGTCAACGAGCAAATATCCTGCGAAGCAGGATGAAAAGTGCGAAGCACGGATTTGTGAGTCTGAAAAGAACGCAAGAAAACCAAGCGGCTGCGAAGCAGACATTTGGTTTTAAGAATGGATTCTGAATAATTACGACCATATTTTCACATAAATAAAAGATCAAATAAAGAAGGTGACAGAGTAATGGAACAATATAACGTAACAGGCATGAGTTGTGCTGCATGCCAGGCGAGAGTGGAAAAGGCGGTATCCAAGGTGCCGGGTGTAACCTCCTGCAATGTGAGTCTTCTGACGAATTCCATGGCAGTGGATGGAACGGCAGCACCGGATGCCATTATTAAGGCGGTGCAGCAGGCCGGATATGGAGCAAGTAAAAAGGGCGGAAACGCAGCAGAAGGAAATCAGGCCGGTGGAGCACAGAACGATGTGGATGCACTGGCAGATCACGAGACACCGGTTCTGCTCAAGCGATTGATTGCATCCGTGGTATTTCTGTTGGTATTGATGTATTTTTCAATGGGACATATGATGTTTGGCTGGCCACTGCCCCACTGGTTTGACGGAAATCATGTGGCAATGGGACTGGTGCAGCTCTTACTGACAGTCATTATCATGGTGATCAACCAGAAATTTTTCATCAGCGGATTTAAGGGGCTGATTCACCGGTCGCCCAACATGGATACGCTGGTTGCGTTGGGATCTTCGGCTTCCTTCCTGTGGAGTGTGTATGCACTGTTTATGATGACAAAGGCACAGACGCTCGGAGACATGGATGCCGTCATGCAGTACATGGATGAGTTTTATTTTGAATCGGCAGCGATGATTCTGACCTTGATTACCGTCGGTAAGACACTGGAAGCCAAGTCCAAGGGAAGAACGACCGATGCCTTAAAGAGTCTGATGAAGCTTGCGCCGCAGAATGCAACGGTTGTACGTGACGGACAGGAGGTTACGGTTCCGATTGAGCAGGTACATCAGGGAGATATTTTCGTAGTCCGTCCGGGGGAAAATATTCCGGTGGATGGCGTGATCTTAGAAGGAAGCAGTGCCGTCAATGAGGCAGCGCTTACCGGAGAAAGCATTCCGGTGGATAAAACAGTTGGCGATGGCGTGTCCGCAGCAACCATTAACCAGTCCGGCTTCATCCGGTGTGAAGCGACAAGGGTTGGCGTAGATACGACACTTTCCCAGATCATCAAAATGGTGAGTGATGCAGCAGCAACCAAGGCGCCGATCGCCAAGATCGCAGATAAAGTATCCGGCGTGTTCGTACCGGTAGTTATTTCCATCGCGGTGGTGACCTTTATCGTATGGCTTTTGATTGGAAAGGAATTCAGCTTTGCACTGGCAAGAGGAATCTCCGTACTCGTAATCAGCTGTCCGTGTGCATTGGGACTTGCAACACCGGTCGCAATTATGGTCGGAAACGGTGTGGGAGCGAAGAACGGTATCTTATTCAAGACCGCTGCAATTCTTGAAAATGCCGGAAAGGTACAGATTGTTGCACTGGATAAGACCGGAACGATTACCGCAGGAGAGCCAACCGTTACCGATGTGATTCCGGCAGAAAGCATTACAGAGGATGAACTGCTTTCCATGGCGGTTTCGCTGGAAGCAAAGAGTGAACATCCGCTTGCAAAAGCGATTATCCGCCGTGGTGAAGAGCTTTCCATGGAGCCGGCAGAGGTTACAGACTTTGAAGCGCTTCCCGGAAACGGACTTCATGCAGTAAATAATGGAAAACAGCTTCTTGGAGGAAGCCTGAAGTTCCTCAGTGAACAGACCGGCATTTCGGATGAACTCCGCAGGCAGGCAGAAGATCTTGCAGAGCAGGGAAAAACACCGTTATTGTTTGCAAAGGATGGGAAAATGCTCGGTATCATTGCAGTTGCAGATACCATGAAGGAAGACAGTCCGAAAGCCATTCAGGAATTACGGAAGCTTGGAATCCGTGTCATTATGCTGACCGGGGATAACGAGCGTACCGCCAATGCAATTGGTAGGAAGGCAGGCGTGGATGAAGTGATTGCAGGAGTCCTTCCGGATGGAAAAGAAAGTGTGATTCGCAAGCTGAAGGAACAGGGCGTAACCGCCATGGTTGGTGACGGAATCAATGATGCTCCGGCGCTTACCCGTGCCGATGTGGGAATTGCGATTGGAGCAGGAGCTGATGTGGCCATTGATGCAGCTGATGTGGTACTGATGAAGAGCCGCCTGTCCGATGTACCGGCAGCGATTCGTCTCAGCCGTGCAACCCTGCGGAATATTCATGAGAACCTGTTCTGGGCATTTATTTACAACATTATCGGAATTCCTCTGGCAGCAGGATGCTTCGTTGCGTTGGGACTTACTTTAAATCCGATGTTTGGTGCAGCGGCTATGAGCCTTTCTAGCTTCTGTGTGGTATCGAATGCACTGCGGTTAAATCTGTGTAAGGTACATGACGGTTCCCATGACAGACCGCTTCATAAGAAAACGACTGTGGCAGAAAATCAATCTGCACAGATGAATGTGACTGGAAAAAACAATGCAATAGATAAATCAGCAGATGGAACAACAGGATCGACCGTGACGGTCAAAATCAAAGGCATGATGTGTGAACATTGTGAAAATCATGTAAGAACTGCGCTGGAAGCACTTCCGGAGATTTCAGAAGCGGTTGTCAGTCATAAAGAGGGAACCGCAATTCTGACGATGGCAGGCGCCTTAAATGAAAAGCAGATCAAAAAGGCAGTAGATGAAGCCGGATATAAGGTATTATCTATTAAATAATTAAAAAAATGGAGGAAAAGAAAATGACAAAGACGGTATTAAAAATTGATGGAATGATGTGTGGAATGTGCGAATCGCACGTAAATGATGCGATCCGTAATGCGTTTGCAGTAAAGAAGGTATCTTCTTCCCATGCAAAGGGCGAGACCGAGGTTATCAGTGAAGAGGCTCTTGATGAGGCAAAGCTTGCCGAAGTCATCAAGAATACCGGTTATACCTTAAACGGGATCAGCAGCGAACCCTATGAGAAGGAAGGCTTCTTCTCTTTCTTAAAGAAATAGGGAGTTATTTGTCCATGACCACATTTATAAGAAATTCTTCATCGGTGTTTGAGAACTGGGCGATTCCATTGTATTTTTCAGCAATCGTTGCAATGGAGGACAGACCGATGCCGGAACCGTTCTTGTGAGTGGACAGATACTGATGATTCTTCTGCTTTACTACACCGTTAAAGTTATTGGAGGACACCAGATACAGAAAACGGTCGTGCTCTAAGCAGATGGTAAAGTTATGATAACGGTTTTCTGTGGGAAGTGTCTGGCAGCCATGCAGGACGTTTTCCAACAGATTGCCAAGCAGGGAGCATAATTCCGGATCAGAAATTTGCAGATTCTCCGGCAGACTGATTTTCCAGTTGCGGCGGATCTGTGCCTGATCCATCATGGAAGCATAATAATTCAGCAGGGCGTTCGCGGGAACATTCTGACAGTAAATGGTCTGACTATCAGGTAGCGTATTGAGATATTCGGACAGATACCCAGTCAGCTCGTCGAAGGCTCTGTTTTGTACCATCTGGGCAATACTTGACAGATGCTGGCGGAAGTCGTGACGCTGGCGGGAGGATTCTGCAATGTAACGCTGCTGTGCCAGATACTGGCTTTCCTGCATTTCAAAAAAGCGGATGCGCTGTTTATCCTCCGCACTGCGCAGAATTTCTGTTGCCATGAGGTAAAAGATACTGTAAATCACGGCAAACAAAAAGAAAGCCAGGACAATATAACAAAGATACATGGCATAGACCCGGTTTACGTGCATGGTGCTGTATTCCCGGGGCTGCATGAGCAGGTTAAGGAGAATAAAAATCATCGGAACAGGCAAAGCAACGGCCCAGATCTTCGGGGAATCAATAAGATCCACCAACTGACTTAAAAATTTGGAAAAGACCGGACCGAAAATAAGTAGGAACAGGAAGCTGATAGCGACCTGAATCATGTTGACAAGGACACAGGGAGAGTATATATTTTCCCACGGATGAAGCTGACAATCAATGGAAAGCGCAATAATGGATGGAAATGACATGAGGGCCATAACCAGCAGGAATACCGAAGCGTTTACAGACAGATGGCTTTTTAATACATGTTCATAGCAGATGAACAGCAGTAAAATTAACGGAAGCAGCACGGCATCTACTGAAATATGAATTACGGAAGCAATCAGGGCGCCTGCCGGGATTACGATGGTAAGGACAAGGGCTGTAATGGCGGACATAAAATCCATATTAATCAATACACCGCGGCTCACAAGAAGAAAACGCGAGTCTTCCATAAGGGGTTTAGTGAAAACCGAAAAAGCGGAGTAAACAGAATATTCCTTCCCGGTGGAATCTATCAGGACTGTGGAATGTCCGGAAACCTGAAGCACAACGATATTCCCATAGAACAGTCGCATTTCAAGTCCGTTCGAGGTAAAGGAAAGATATTCCTCAGGCTTAGGGAGAAGCTTCATGGAATCGTCAAGGCAGGTAAAGAGCCTGTCCTGATTCAGAGGCTTCAACAGGTAATCAAAAGCGTGTACCGAAAAGGCATCGCCCATATGATCTTCGCTCGAAAGAAAGTCCTCACCACTACTGAAATCATCAATTAAAAAGGACACATGCCGGACATCCCGGTATTCTTCGAATAATTTCAAGGCCCGTGCACGTTCCTCGTCCAGATCATCTATAATTGCAAATCGCATAGTGTTCTCCGTTTCTTTTGAAATAGTTCTTCTGAATCTCATTATAGCAAAATCAAAGTGGTGAAAAAAATTTTTCATGCTTTTTGTGGCGATATTGTTGACCGGATTGTTGTATGATAAAATCAGAGAGTAATATGTGTATTAATATAATAAGCCATACGGAACAGGTCGTTAAGGATGCGCTTTCCCTTGGCATCAACTTTTTTGACACGGCGAACGGCTATTCTGCCGGAACCAGTGAAGAGTATCTGGGACATGCGCTTAAAAAGAACATTGCCCGTGATCAGGTGGTGATTGCCTCTAAAGTGTATTTTAACCCGGGAAGACTGTCCGCAGAGGCAATTCACAGAAAGTTGTTCACAGAAAGTTCACAAAAAAATTAGCACTCACCTCTTGACAGTGCTAATAATAGGTGTTATATTACATTTAGAACAAAGGAAAGGAGATCAAAGATCAGTGAGGACCTTCCAAATGAGAAGTAATTGCAGATCAGATCTTCCACCGGGTTTCAAATAAATTTTGATAATTATGACACAGATCACATGGAATGGAGGAATGACTTATGATGATGCCTAGTGTATTTGGTAGAGATATTTTTGA
>USDI01000021.1 GCA_900553305.1 uncultured Lachnospiraceae bacterium | reverse complement strand
GAAGTATTGTTTCCTATTGCCTTAAGATTACCAATATTGACCCGATCCGTTATAACCTGCTGTTTGAGCGTTTCTTAAATCCGGAACGTGTATCCATGCCGGATATTGATATTGACTTCTGTTTCGAACGGCGGCAGGAAGTCATTGATTATGTAGGGCGCAAGTACGGGCAGGAAAAGGTGGTACAGATCGTTACCTTCGGTACGCTGGCTGCCAAAGGTGTCATCCGCGATGTGGGCCGGGTTATGGATCTTCCGTATGCCTATGTGGATTCCCTTGCGAAGATGATCCCGAATGAGCTGAATATTACGATTGATAAAGCGCTTCAGATGAATCCGGACATGCGTAAGCTTTACGAAACGGATGAGCAGGTGAAGGAACTGATTGACATGAGCCGTCGTCTTGAGGGACTTCCGAGACATACCTCCATGCATGCGGCAGGCGTGGTGATCTGTTCCCGTCCGGCAGAGGATCTCGTGCCGCTGTCAAGAGGCGCAGACGGTTCCATTACAACCCAGTTTACGATGACAACGATCGAAGAACTTGGACTTTTGAAAATGGACTTCCTTGGGCTTCGTACCCTTACGGTGCTGCGGGATGCCGTGAAGCTTGTGAAGCAGAGCACCGGAAAAGAGATTAATCTCGATCAGATTGATTTTGATGATAAAAAGGTTTTGGCTTCGATCGGAACCGGCAAAACGGACGGTGTGTTCCAGCTGGAAAGTGCAGGAATGAAGAACTTCATGAAGGAACTGAAGCCACAGAACCTGGAAGACATTATTGCCGGGATTTCCCTGTACCGCCCGGGACCAATGGACTTTATCCCGAAGTATATCAAGGGAAAGAGCAATTTCGGAACGGTAACTTATCTGTGTCCGCAGTTAGAGCCGATTCTGGCGCCGACCTACGGCTGTATCGTTTATCAGGAGCAGGTTATGCAGATCGTGCGGGATCTGGGAGGCTATACGCTTGGGCGAAGCGATCTCGTGCGCCGTGCCATGAGTAAGAAAAAGCAGGCCGTGATGGAAAAGGAGAGGGCGAATTTCGTCTATGGAAATCCGGAGGAGGGCGTGCCCGGATGTGTGGCGAACGGCATCCCGGAGAATGTCGCCTCGAAGATTTATGATGAAATGATGGACTTTGCGAAATATGCATTCAATAAGTCCCATGCGGCATGCTATGCGGTGGTTTCCTACCAGACCGCATACCTGAAATATTATTATCCGGTAGAATTTATGGCAGCCCTGATGACTTCCGTGATTGATAATCCGGGAAAAGTGGCAGAATATATTATGGTCTGCCGGAGTATGGGCATTACGATTTTGCCGCCTGACATCAATCAGGGAGAAAGCGGCTTTTCCGTAAACGGCAACAGCATCCGCTATGCACTGACAGCGATTAAGAGTGTCGGACGACCGGTGATTGATGCGGTGGTGAGTGAACGGAAGGAACGCGGGACATACACGAATCTGCAGGATTTCATTACCCGTATGGCAGATAAAGATATCAACAAAAAGGCGATTGAAAACTTTATCAAGGCGGGTGCTCTCGACAGTCTTGGCGGAACGCGGAAGCAGTTTATGAGTGCGTATGTGCAGATCATGGATCACATTGTACATGACCGGAAGAACAATATGGCCGGGCAGATGAGCCTGTTTGATATTGTGGACGAATCCGAGAAATCCAGTTACGATGTGCAGCTTCCGGATGTTGGAGAGTATTCCAAGGATATGATTCTTGCTTTTGAAAAGGAAGTGCTCGGAATCTACATCAGCGGTCATCCGTTAGAGGAATTCGAGGATCTCTGGAGAAGAGGAATTACCAATACGACCGCGGATTTCGTGCTGGAAGAGGAATCCGGTGAAACGAGAGTGAGGGACAATGCGCCCTGTACGATCGGTGGAATTATCTCCAATAAGAAGATTAAATATACGAAAAATGATAAAATTATGGCGTTTTTACAGATCGAGGATCTGGTCGGGACGGTGGAAGTCATTGTTTTTCCGAGGGACTATGAGAAGAACAGCATGAAGCTTTTAGAGGACAATAAAGTCTTTATTAAGGGACATGTTTCCCTGGAAGAGGACCGCGATGGCAAGGTGATCTGTGAGCGGATTACCGCTTTTGACGAGATCCCGAAGAAGCTGTGGATTAAATTCCCTACGATGGAGGCCTATCAGACTTCTTCCAATGAACTTCTGCAGACCCTACAGACCTCCGACGGGCATGACAGCGTGGTGATTTATATTGAGGAGGCAAAGGCAATGAAAAAGCTTCCCCCAAGCTGCAGTGTGCAGGCCGGTGAAGAGCTGAAGGCGCAGCTTTGTGCAAAGTATGGGGAAGACAATATTAAAATTGCATGGGATATCCGCAAAGAAGCGTAAAAAAGATTGAAAATGGGAAAGAAAACCAGTACAATAAGACTGTTCCGGAGCATTTCAATGAATTCCGGAATATGAGAGGAAGAATAAGGAAACATTGTAACTATTCAGAACAGGTCGAAGCATTTGCTGCTGAGACCGTAAGAACATGATTCAGTAATGCAAAATCCCATCGGCGAAGCCGATTTGGAATGGATTTTGCATCGTAACTGTGAAGGTACTGAACAGTTACGAAACATTTATCAATAATATAGGAAATGGCAGCAGGAGCTGTTCATGGAAAGGATCGGAGAATTATGGCTAGTCAGGTGAAAACAATCGGAGTGCTTACAAGCGGCGGCGATGCTCCCGGTATGAATGCGGCAATTCGTGCTGTGGTCCGTAAGGCACTCTGCAATGGCGTGAAAGTAAAAGGAATTAAGAAAGGCTATCAGGGGCTTCTGAATGAAGAAATTGTAGATATGGAGAAGAAGGATGTTTCTGATACCATCCAACGCGGTGGAACCATTCTTGGAACTGCCAGATGCCTTGAGTTTAAACAGGAAGAGGTTCAGGAACAGGCAGCGGAGATCTGCCGGAAGCATGAAATTGACGGACTGGTGGTCATTGGCGGCGATGGTTCCTACCGTGGTGCACAGGCACTTTCCAGACATGGAATCAATACCGTGGGACTTCCGGGAACGATCGACCTGGATATTGCATGTACCGACTATACTATCGGATTTGATACTGCGATTAATACCGCTATGCAGGCAATTGATAAGGTACGTGATACCTCATCTTCCCATGAACGATGCAGTATCATCGAGGTAATGGGACGTAACGCCGGTTACATTGCACTGTGGTGTGGTGTGGCGAACGGTGCCGAGGACATTCTGCTTCCTGAAAAGTATGATTATAACGAGCAGGCGCTCATCAACAATATTATCAACAGCCGTAAGCGCGGCAAGAAGCACCATATCATCATCAATGCAGAGGGAATCGGACATTCCACTTCCATGGCGCGTCGTATCGAGGCTGCAACCGGAATGGAAACCAGAGCGACCATCTTAGGATACATGCAGCGTGGTGGATCCCCGACCTGTAAGGATCGTTTCTATGCCTCCATTATGGGTGCTTATGCGGCAGACATCCTCTGCGAAGGAAAGACCAATCGTGTGGTAGGCTACCGTCACGGAGAGTTCCAGGATTTCGATATTGAGGAAGCGTTAAACATGCAGAAGGAAATTCCGGAATACCAGTATCAGGTAAGCCGTCTGCTTTCCCAGTAAGAGGAATTTGAAAGGAAAATTATGATTACAAGTTTGAATAATGGGCGGATCAAGCATGCAATCCAGCTAAAGGAAAAGAGCCGGACAAGGAATGAGGAAGGACTTTTCGTAGCGGAAGGATTCAAGATGTTTGAGGAAGCACCGCTTTCAAAAATCAGGGAAATATACTGCCGGGAGGATGTCTGGCAGAAAATGGAGGAGTCTTATCGAAAGGCTCCTCTTGATAAATTATCGGGAATCTACGAAAAGATCATGACCTGTGAGAAGCAGGGAACCGTTGTGGAAACCGTGACGGAAGAAGTATTCCGGAAACTGTCGGATACCCAGACCCCGCAGGGCCTTTTCTTCCTCATGGAAAAGATGACCTATGACCTGCCGGCGCTCCTGAAAAAAGCAGGAGAACGGAAGGAACAGGAAGGAAAACGGCCACTGTTCCTTATCCTGGAAGATGTTCAGGATCCGGGAAACTTGGGAACGATGATCCGCACAGGGGAAGGCGCCGGAATCGATGGCATCCTGATGAGCAAAGGGACCGTAGATATTTATAATCCGAAGACGATCCGCTCCACGATGGGCTCTCTGTACCGCGTGCCATTCCTGTATACCGGAGACCTCAAACAGACCATAGAGCAACTGCAGAAAGCCGGGATCCGCGTCTATGCGGCACACCTCAAAGGAACGAAATCCTACCGGGAACCGGATTATGCCGGAGGGGCAGCCTTTTTGATTGGAAATGAGGGGAACGGCTTAAAAGAAGAGACGGCAGCACTTGCGGATGAATACATACGGATTCCAATGCAGGGAAAGCTGGAATCGTTAAATGCAGCAGTGGCAGCAGCGTTGTTGATGTACGAGGTGTCCAATTAATGGACATGTATCTGTTGAAGGAAGAATAGGAGCATGAGGCATGAATATGTGAGCTTATGCACGGATTATTCACATAAGAAATAACATATAAATGATAATATATAAGTGGAAAGAAGGGATTGACATGAAGCTTGGATTTATCGGACTTGGCAATATGGCAAAGGCAATGATTGGCGGCATTCTCAAAAAAGAAGTGGTGTCTGCCACGGACATCATGGGATGTGCAAAAAGTGATGCTTCCAAAGAATATGCCTCCCAAAACTGGGGTATTCTCATAGGTGAGGATAATATTCAGGTGGCACGTTTTGCGGAGATTCTGGTGCTTGCGGTGAAACCGCAGGTTCTGCCCCAGGTGATTGAACAGATCAAGGATGCGGTTTCAGAGGATACAGTGATTGTCAGCATTGCTGCCGGTGTATCGATGGACAGCCTTGGCAGGATGTTTGGCAGAAGCTTAAAATTTGTCCGCTGTATGCCGAATACTCCGGCACTTGTCGGAATGGGATGCACCGGTGTGTGCTGTAATGAGCTGGTCACGAAGGACGAGATGCAGCAGAGTCTTTCCCTGTTACAGAGCTTCGGACTGGCAGAGGAAGTACCGGAGAAGCTGATGGATGCCGTAGTTGGTGTGAGCGGAAGTTCACCGGCGTATGTGTTCCTGTTTTTGGAGGCACTTGCAGACGGAGCAGTACAGGCAGGAATGCCGAGAGCGCAGGCCTACCGGTTCGCTGCACAGTCCATTATGGGAAGCGCAGCCCTTGCACTGGAAACCGGGAAACATCCTGGCGAATTGAAGGATATGGTATGTTCTCCGGGGGGCACAACCATTGATGCCGTACAGGTTTTGGAGGACCGCGGATTCCGCAGCAGCGTGATGCATGCGGTGGCTGAGTGTGTAAGTAAATCCCGCAAACTTGACAAGAATTAGACCATTTGTTAATATTATCCACATATTACGTAACAAGTTTGTAACATCTTGTTCATGTATAGTGGAGGAAACATCATGGATCGGAGAAAGAGGCTGTTAGTATGCCTTGCAGGATTAAGCATCTGCATGGGATTCTTACTGACAGAGGAAATAACCGTTCAGGCCGGAGAAAAGGAAGGACATGACTTTATGTGCTCCGGCGTGGGTACTGTGTTAGATCCCAATGATTTCACCGTGGACGAACCGGAGAAGCAGCAGGAAGAGCTTAATATCTATCAGAAGTTTGAAGCCGAGCAGGCACGTATGGAAACTGAGCTTGCCATGGCGAATGTCCAGAATGCGCTGAACGTCCGTGCACAGGCAAATGAAAAATCAGAGAAGGTCGGATTTCTGTATAAGGACTGTGGAGGCACAATCTTAGAGCAGGAGAACGGCTGGACGAAGATTAAATCCGGCAATGTGATCGGCTGGGCCAAGGACGAATATCTCGTTTTTGGAGAAGATGCCGAGAAGATGGCAGAGGATGTCGGGAACTGGATTGTGAAGCTCAATTCAGAAGCAGTACGTGTTAGGATGGAACCGAACGAAGAAGCAGAAACGATCTGCTACCTTGCAAAGGATGATGCGGTAGACTTTATCGAAATTGTAAACGATGATTGGGTCAGCATCGACTATGAAGGTGCAATCGGATATGTCAGAACGGAATACATTCAGATTAATTTTCATATTGATGAAGGAGAGACGATTGAAGTGGTCCGTGCCAGAGAGCGGGAGGCGGCAGAGAGGAAGAGAATTGCGAATCGTGGCGCTGTTTCAGCAGATGCTGATGAAACAAGACTTCTGGCAGCATTGATCTACTGTGAAGCCGGCAATCAGCCCTATGAGGGAATGCTTGGTGTCGGAGCGGTTGTCATGAACCGTGTGAAGAGTCCGGCCTATCCGGGAAGCATTTACGGAGTCATTTATTCCTCCGGGCAGTTTACACCTGCCATGTCAGGAAAGGTGGCAAGGGTTTACGAAGGAAACATTCCGGATGCCTGTATTCAGGCAGCGCAGGCTGCGATTAATGGAGAAACTACGGTAGGAGGAGCAACCTACTTTAGGAGAGCCGGACGCCATGACGGCTACGTTATTGGAGATCACGTCTTCTGGTAAACACAAGACCCTGGGAGTACAGGGAGAGGGAGTAAGTATGAGTTCAATGGTTACGATCTGGCTGATCGTGTTTGTTGTATTGGTCATTATCGAGATTATCACGATGGGACTTACCACAATCTGGTTTGCGGGAGGTGCCCTTGTGGCAACGCTGGCAGCAGCGGTCCATGCACCGTTATGGGTTCAGATTGTGCTGTTCCTTGCAGTATCAGCTCTGTTACTGTTCTTTACACGTCCAGTCGCTGTGAAATATTTTAACAAGGATCGTGTGAGGACAAATGTGGAGGGGCTGATCGGGCAGCAGGCAATTGTAATCAGTGAAATTAATAACCTTCAGGGAATCGGGCAGGTGACTGTGAACGGTCAGGAATGGAGTGCCCGCAGTACCGATGAAGAAGCAACCATTCCGGTAGGAACCGTCGTTGTTGTAGAGCATGTCAGCGGAGTCAAGCTGATCGTTACACCAAAGCAGTAAAAGCAACAGCTTTTTAAATGGAGAGGAGAAAGAAATGGGAGCATTAGCAGTATTGGTTTTATTGTTTTTTATTTTTATTCTGGTGATTTTAGCATCCAGTATTAAGATTGTACCACAGGCTTATGCCTATGTTGTGGAGCGCCTGGGAGCCTATCAGTCCACATGGTCTGTTGGTTTTCATATCAAGATTCCTGTATTTGATAAGGTGGCACGCAAGATCAATTTAAAAGAGCAGGTGGTGGACTTTGCGCCACAGCCGGTAATCACGAAGGATAATGTAACCATGCGGATTGATACCGTTGTGTTCTTCCAGATCACCGATCCGAAGCTTTATGCATACGGTGTGGAAAACCCGATTATGGCGATTGAAAACCTGACCGCAACAACACTTCGAAACATCATCGGTGAACTGGAGCTGGATCAGACCCTGACTTCCAGAGAGACCATCAATACCAAGATGAGAGCTTCCCTGGATGAGGCAACGGATCCCTGGGGTATCAAGGTAAACCGTGTCGAACTTAAGAATATTATTCCTCCTGCAGAGATTCAGAACGCCATGGAGCGTCAGATGAAAGCGGAACGTGAACGTCGTGAAGCTGTTACCAGAGCAGAAGGTGAGAAGAAAGCAAGCATTACGATTGCAGAAGGTAAGCGTGAAGCAGCCATTCTGGAAGCGGAAGCAGATAAACAGTCAGCAATTCTCCGCGCAGAAGCCGAAAAGGAAAAGATGATCCGTGAGGCAGAAGGTGAAGCGGAAGCAATCTTGAAGGTACAGCAGGCAACCGCAGACGGTATCCGTATGCTGCGCGAAGCAGGAGCAGATGAGGCAGTCCTTCGCATTAAGAGTCTGGAAGCCTTTGAAAAGGCAGCAGACGGAAAGGCTACCAAGATCATTATTCCTTCCGAAATTCAGGGCGTGGCAGGACTTGCGACTTCCCTGAAGGAAATTATTAAGAACGATTAAGCCGCAGAAACAGATCGAAGACTGCGGATAAGAAATGACCGAATGAACAATGAAAAGAACAGACGGTAAGAAATCATGAGACTGGGAGAGAAGGCAGATGGACTTAAAAGGTAGAAGCTTTTTAAAGTTACTGGACTATACACCGGAAGAAATTCTGTATCTGGTGGATCTGGCAGCAGAGCTGAAAGATAAGAAGAAAAAGGGAATCCTTACCAAGGAGATGCATCAGGGCAAGAATATCGTACTGATTTTTGAAAAAACCAGTACACGTACCAGATGCTCCTTTGAGGTGGCAGCACATGATCTTGGTATGGAGGTAACGTATCTGGATCCTTCGGGTTCCCAGATCGGTAAAAAAGAAAGCATTGCCGATACCGCGCGCGTGTTAGGCAGAATGTTTGACGGAATCGAGTATCGTGGCTATGAGCAGACGATCGTGGAAGATCTGGCGAAGTATGCGGGAGTTCCGGTATGGAACGGATTAACCAATGAATTCCATCCCACACAGATGCTGGCCGATGTTTTAACAATTAAAGAAAAACTGGGAAGAATCAAAGGCGTAAAGCTTACTTATATGGGCGATGCCCGTTACAATATGGGAAATTCACTGATGGTAGTCTGTGCAAAGCTTGGCATGCACTTTACGGCATGTACTACGAAGAGCTACTTCCCGGATGAGGAACTGGTAGCACAGTGCAGGGAAATTGCAGCTAAGACCGGCGGAACCATCACCCTTACCGAGGATGTTACCGAAGGAACGAAGGGCGCCGATGTCATTTACACAGATGTATGGGTATCCATGGGCGAGCCTTATACCGTATGGGATGAGCGGATCCGCTCCTTAAGTCCTTATCAGGTCAACCGTGCCGTGATGGAAAATGCCGGACCACAGGCGATCTTTATGCACTGCCTGCCTGCATTCCATGATCTGAAGACCGTAACCGGCAAGGAAGTCGGCGAGAAGTTCGGATTAAAAGAGATGGAAGTGACAGACGAAGTATTTGAATCGGCACAGTCGGTAGTCTTTGATGAGGCAGAGAACCGTATGCATACCATCAAGGCGATTATGGCAGCTACGTTATAACAGGGAGCAGATATGAAATTTACGATTGATAAATGGGAAGAGATTGATTCTACCAATCTTGAAGTTATCCGTCGGGCAAAGACCGGTGCACCGGAAGGAACACTGGTTCAGGCAGAACGCCAGATAAGCGGCAGGGGAAGAAGGGGAAGAGCCTGGGAATCTCCTGCCGGTTCTAATTTATACATGACGCTTCTGCTACGTCCGGACGTGACAATGGAGCAGGCTTCGGTGCTGACGCTGATTATGGCACTTGCCTGTCAGGAAGGAATTAAAGAGGCAACAGGGCTGGACTGTCAGATTAAATGGCCCAATGACCTCGTGCATCATAAGAAAAAGGTGGTCGGCATTCTGACCGAGGCAACGATGTTAGAGCAGGATGTGGCTTTTCCGGAAGGGAAGACACAGAAGGAACATCCTTATGCACTGGCCTGTGGGGTTGGGATCAATGTGAACCAGAAGGAATTTCCGGAAGAGATTGCGGACAAGGCGACCTCCCTTTTTATCGAAAGCGGCATGCACTGGCAAATGGATGAGGAAAAGCATACGGAGGAACGCCCGGAGGATGTACGCGATGCGGTGCGGGACGATATTCTGAAAGCATTTGCCATCCGGTATGAGCAGTTTTTAAAGACACAGGATTTGTCTTTGATGAGGGAGGACTATATTTCCCATCTGATTAATTTAGATCAGCCGGTACGGGTTCTCGATCCGAAGGGAGAGTTCGAGGGCATTGCATTGGGGATTGACAATCATGGACAGCTTCTGGTAAAAACAAAAGAGAATGGTATCGTACCTGTTTATGCAGGAGAGGTATCGGTGAGAGGATTGTATGAGTATGTCTGAAGAAAACAAGCCGGGACAGGATGTTTCGGAAGAAGGGCGTGTTGTGCTCTGCGGAGCCAATGCGTACGATAAAAAATATTACTTTAATGAACTGTTTAAGGGAATTCCTGCTTCAATCCAGGAAGAACTTCATATTATCTGTGTACTTTTTACGGAAGAGATCGGCGGCATTTTTACGATTGAATTCGATGAAAACGGAAATGTGGAGCTGCGGACGGAATATGCGCCGGAGGATTATCTCTATGATGATATCGGAAGCGGACTGTTAATCAGTGAAGTGAGAAGAAAACGGCAGGAGTTATTTGAGTCCTTAAGCTTATATTACAAGGCGGTTGTGCTGCATGAGGATATGAGTGAACTGCTGGATGAAGAGGGCTTGTAGGTGGATCTGCTGTTTGAAGTCATGGTAATGATTCAGATCCTTATTCTTCAAAAGACTGGAATATATAGAAATGTGTGAATAGGAAAGGAAAGAATATGCTGCTGGTCATTGATGTTGGCAATACAAATATTACAATGGGCGTTTATGACGGAAAGAATTTAAAGACAACCTTCCGGATGATGAGTAAACAGCCCAGAACCTCCGATGAGTATGGAATTACGCTGCGCGAGCTGCTTCGTACGAATGAGGTGGAAAAGGAAGAAATCGAGGGAGTCATCATGGCAAGCGTTGTACCGAATGTGATGCATTCCCTGGTTAACGGCATTACGAAATATATTGGAAGATCTCCGATGATTGTCGGTCCCGGGGTAAAAACCGGTATCCGTGTAACCTCCGAGAATCCGCGCGAAATCGGCGCAGACCGTATTGTGGATGTGGTGGCAGCCTATGAAAAATATGGCGGGCCGGCCCTTGTTATTGATTTCGGAACAGCAACGACCTATGACCTTGTCACCGAGGATGGTTCCTTTTCCGTAGGAATTACAGCTCCCGGAATCCGGATTTCTGCGAAGGCTCTCTGGGAGGATACGGCGAAGCTTCCGGAAATCGAGATTAAGAAGCCGAAGTCCATTCTGGCACAGGAAACCATCAGCAGTATGCAGGCAGGACTTGTATACGGACAGATCGGGCAGACCGAATACATCATCCGTCAGGTGCGTAAGGAAAGCGGATATGACAACATGAAGGTGGTAGCAACCGGCGGACTTGGAAGAATTATCGCAGACGAAACGGACGAGATCCAGATTTATGACCGGGATCTTACATTGGAAGGACTTCGAATTATTTATGAGAAAAATACAGATCGGAGAGGTAACTCTTCAAAATAATACGATACTGGCACCGATGGCAGGAGTAACCGACCTGCCATTTCGTGTGTTATGCGCAGAACAGGGCGCAGGACTTGTCTGCATGGAAATGGTGAGTGCCAAGGCGATTTATTATAAGAACAGGAACACCGAAGAACTCATGGAGATTGATCCGGGGGAGCATCCGGTTTCTTTGCAGTTGTTTGGTTCGGACCCGGAAATCATCAGTGAGATGGCAAAGCAGATTGAAGAAAAGCCATTCGATATTCTGGATATCAACATGGGGTGCCCGGTTCCCAAGGTGGTAAATAACGGCGAGGGTTCGGCACTGATGAAGAATCCGAAGCTTGTGGAAGAGATTATCAGCCGTACGGTAAAGGCGATTCACAAGCCCGTCACCGTAAAATTCCGCAAGGGCTTTGACGAGGAACATGTGAATGCCGTGGAGATTGCGAAGATTGCCGAGCAGAGCGGCGCGGCAGCCGTGGCGGTCCATGGAAGAACAAGGGAACAGTATTATGCCGGAAAAGCGGACTGGGACATCATCGCACAGGTAAAAGATGCCGTGTCCATTCCGGTGTTCGGAAATGGCGATGTGACGGATGGAAAATCGGCAGCAGCGCTTTTAAAGCAGACCGGCTGTGATGGTGTGATGATCGGGCGTGCCGTCCGCGGGAATCCGTGGATTTTCCGGGAGATCAATCATTATCTGGATACCGGTGAACTTCCGGAACGTCCCACTGCGGATGAGGTATGTAATACAATTCTGCGTCATGCACAGATGGAGCTTGAATTAAAGGGAGAATATACGGCAGTGCGTGAAATGCGTAAGCACATTGCCTGGTACACGGCAGGCTATCCCCATTCGGCAGCACTGCGCAGAAAGGTGAATGAAATCGAAGATTTTGAGACCTTAAAGGAGACGGTGCAGCAGATATTTACAGAGTAATTCAATCCGGCAGAATGGACTTCTAATTTGAGAATAACCGTCATACGCTATTCCTAAGTGAGGGAATTGCTTAACTGCTTTACCGTTATGTCGGGGAAGCTTTGTCCCTGTTGGCGAGCAGGAGTCTCTGATGTCAAAAAGACAGTATCATATCTTTTACCTGATGATGCAGGCAGATGGAATTTTTGAAAAGCCCATAGAAATTTATGAAGTGAAAAGACAGCTTCTGGTTCCTTCCGGCAGCGTTTCCGTTTATTATGCACTCTGGCCGGAGTACCGGAAGAAAAGCCTGTTCCGTAAGAAGTTTAAGGAATGGAAAATTTCAGAGCTGCAAAAGGAACTGGAAGAACTTAAAGGAAAAGCAGAATGCGATTACGATTGTTGGGAAATGCTTTATAGTGCACAGTTTGCAGAAAAAGCATGGCCGGTGGCAGCGCAGGATCTTCCTTTTTGTGTGTTGCAGGCATGGCTCTATGCGCAGCGGCCGTTTGACACCCTTTATCTTCCGGAGGAATGGAATCAGGGAATGCAGGATGCGGAGCAGCTGATGGAACTGTTGATTCCTTATCTGCCAAGGCTTAAAAATGTGGTCTGGACAGGGGAGGAAGGAACGGTTTCGGAGAGCCTTCAGAATTATCTGTATGAAGAATATGGAATGATTCTGCTTTTTGACCGGAAGATTCCGGATGGTGCGGTGGTGATCCGCAGGGCGCAGGCATGGAAATTCCTTGACGCTACGGTGAAAAATGGGTATAATACATTAGTTCACTATGGAAATAGAAGGTGTATATAACTATTCAGGACTGCGTTATGGGTAGTTACAAATAGAAAGAGAGAACGAAAGGGCGATTGTGATGGAAGAAAAGAAAAACATACTTACCTACGAAGGTCTTCGTAAATATGAGGAAGAGCTTCATGATCTCAAGGTAGTCAGAAGACGTGAGATCGCACAGAAGATTAAGGAAGCAAGAGAACAGGGGGACTTGTCCGAAAATGCAGAGTACGATGCAGCAAAGGACGAGCAGAGAGACATCGAGGCAAGAATTGAGGAATTAGAGAAGATCCTCAAGAATGCCGAAGTTGTTGATGAAGATGAAGTGGATCTGGATAAGATCAGCATCGGATGCCGTGTGAAGATCCGTGACCTTGAGTTTAACGAAGATCTGGATTACAAGATCGTTGGTTCTACCGAAGCAAACAGCCTTAAGGGAAAGATTTCCAATGAATCCCCTGTAGGCAAAGCCCTGATCGGACGTAAAGTAAAGGATATCGTTGAAGTAGAGACCCAGGCAGGTATTTTAAAGTACGAAGTATTGGAAATCCAGCGTTCCAACTAAGGAATAGATAAGGAGTGTTATCGTGGCAGAACAGAATAAGCAACCACAAAATAATCAGAAGCCGGAGCAGGACGTCAATCAGCTTCTGAAGGTTCGTAGAGAGAAGCTTGCAGCTTTGCAGGAAGCAGGCAAGGATCCCTTCCGGATTACCAAGTATGATCAGACGCATCATACCGATGAAGCAAAGGAATTATATATCGCGCATGAAGAAAAGCTTCTTGCAGGACATGCAGCACCCAGTGTAGAGGGCATGGACGAAGCAGAAGCAAAGGAAGTGCTGAATGCCGATTACAATGAAAGAAGAGCCATCATGGATGCAGATCCCATTACGGTATCCATCGCAGGACGTATGATGTTCAAGCGTGTGATGGGTAAGGCCTCCTTCTGCAATATTCAGGATTTGAAGGGAACCATTCAGGTTTATGTGGCAAAGGATGCCATTGGTGAAGAATCCTATGCCGACTTTAAGAAATCCGATATTGGTGATATTTATGGTATCAAGGGATATGTGTTCCGTACGAAGACCGGTGAGATTTCCATTCATGCAGTGGAAATGACCATGCTTAGCAAGAGCCTGCAGATTCTGCCGGAGAAGTTCCATGGACTGACCGATACCGATACCCGTTATCGTCAGAGATATGTCGATTTAATCATGAATGCCGACAGCAAAGAGGTATTCATTAAGCGTTCCCGGATTATTAAGGAAATCCGTAAGTTCTTAGATGGCAGAGACTTCATGGAAGTCGAAACCCCGATGCTGGTATCCAATGCCGGCGGCGCAGCCGCAAGACCTTTTGAAACCCATTATAACGCATTGGATGAAGATGTGAAGCTTCGTATCTCTCTGGAATTATATCTGAAGAGACTGATCGTTGGTGGTCTTGAAAGAGTATATGAAATCGGACGAGTATTCCGTAATGAGGGTGTAGATACCAGACACAATCCGGAATTTACCTTAATGGAATTATATCAGGCTTATACCGATTACGAAGGAATGATGGAGCTGACCGAGTCCATGTTCCGTTATCTGGCAGAAGCAGTGCTTGGCACAACCAAATTTGAATATAATGGCATTGAACTGGATTTTGGCAAGCCGTTTGAACGGATTACCATGACCGACTGCATTAAGAAATATGCAGGTGTGGACTTTGATGCGGTAGCAACCGATGAAGAAGCCAAGGCAATTGCCAGGGAACACAACGTTGAATTCGAAGACCGTCATACCAAGGGCGATATCGTGAACCTGTTCTTCGAAGAATACTGTGAGGAAAATCTGATCCAGCCGACCTTCGTTACCGACCATCCGCTTGCAATCTCTCCGCTTACCAAGAAGAGACCGGATGACCCGAACAAGGTAGAGCGTTTCGAATTATTTATCAATACATGGGAAATGTGTAATGCTTATTCCGAGCTGAACGATCCGATTGACCAGAGAGAACGCTTCGCTGCACAGGATGCTGCATTTGAAGCCGGTGATGAGGAAGCAAACCATACCGACGAGGACTTCCTGAATGCGCTGAGTATTGGTATGCCTCCGACAGGCGGTATCGGCTACGGCATCGACCGTCTGGTAATGCTGCTCACCAACAGCCAGGCAATCAGGGATGTGTTATTGTTCCCGACGATGAAGTCGTTAGACGGTGGAAGCAAGGAAAATAAGGCATCCAAGAGTAATTCAACAGAGAATTGCGACCAGATTGCGACCGTTGAAGATAAGATTGATTTCTCAAATGTAAAAATAGAACCCATTTTTGAAGAAATGGTAGATTTTGACACATTTGCAAAGTCAGATTTCCGTGCGGTTAAGATTTTAGCTTGTGAAGCAGTACCGAAGTCAAAGAAGCTTCTGAAGTTTACATTAGATGATGGAGAGCGTAAAGACCGTGTTATTTTAAGCGGTATTCACGAGTATTACGAGCCGGAAGAGCTTGTTGGTAAGACAGCAATCGCTATCGTGAACCTGCCACCGAGAAAGATGATGGGAATTGATTCTGAAGGTATGCTGATTTCAGCAGTACACGAGGAAGACGGTCACGAAGGACTGAACCTTCTGATGGTAGATGACAGAATCCCGGCAGGTGCAAAGCTCTATTAAGAAGTACCGTTTTACCCTATAAAACGGGATGTACTTCATTTGTGAAAAAGCTCTGAAAATACACAAATACACCAAATTTACACCAAAGGGTGCTTGAAACGGTGCAGAGCCTTAAAAATCGCATAATTTTCAAGATATATGGGCAGTTCCATTGCGGAATTGCCCATTTTTAAAACAAACAGAAATACAAATCGGAAGTTGGAGGTAAGATTATATGATAACTGCATTGACAACTGATAGACTTATACTGCGTGAATATAATGATGCAGATATAGATGATTATTTTAGATTGAAAAGCGATAAAGAGACAATGTACTATTTGCAAGATATACAATTATTTTCACAAGAAGAAGCTAATGCGGATTTTGCAAATATACTAGCTGACATGAAGTGTGAGGATAGAAAGTTTTATTTCTTTCACATCGAATTGAAAGAAACGCATGAACAAGTTGGTAGTGTTGGTTATACAGTGGTTGATAATACTCCTAGAGGAAAGATAGTTCATGCAGGCTATTTTATTTATCCCAAATTCTGGAGTGAAGGATATGTTACAGAAGCCTTTAAGAAAGTGTTAGAATATGCCTTTACTGAAAATGATGTTTATAGAGTAACAACTGGATGTTTGGCTGAAAATATTGGTTCTGAAAAGGTAATGATAAAATGTGGACTTATAAAAGAAGCAGAGCACCTTGATTGGGAATGGCATGATGGTAAAATGAAAACCAGATTAGAATATCGATTGTTAAAGAACGAATGGCAAGGTCAACAATGAAAGGTCAAATGACAAAAAAAGGTCGGTTCACAACATGGCGGCTAGCTATTAAAAGACTTTTTCCGATATAATAAATATAATTGTATGTAAGTAAGGAAGTGACAAGATGCAAATAGCAATCTGTGATGATGAAAAATCTATAGGATTGATATTAGAAGAAAAAATAAAGAAATTATTACCGGATGCAGTAATAGAAAAATATTTATCTGGTGATGAATTGATTGCAAGTGGTTGTGAGCCGGATATTCTATTTTTGGATATTCAGATGCCAGGAATGGATGGAATGGAAACGGCAAGGATTCTGCGTCAGAAAAATGAAAGAATGGTATTGATATTTGTAACTGCTGTGGAGGAGTATGTTTTTCAGGCATTTGATGTTGCAGCATTTCATTATCTGGTGAAACCGTTTTCAGATGAAAAATTTGAGGAAGTTGTGAAACGTGCAGTCAGAAGCATTGAAAAATATTCTGAAAATCAATCGGATGAAAAATACATGATGGTGCAGTCCGGAGGAAGCCATATGAAAGTGTTTTTGAAGGATATTGTGTATGCTGAGGTATATAATCGAAAAGTCATTATCCATACACGGGATACGAATATTGAATATTATGGAAAATTGCAGGAACTGAGTGAAATTGCGGGAGCAGATTTTTTTCGTACACACAGAGCCTACCTCGTACATTTCAAATATGTTCAGAAATATGATGCAAATTGTGTGACGATGGAAAATGGAACTGCATTGATTGCAAAACAGAATTATTCTGAGTTTGTAAAACAATATTTGAAATATAATCAGAGGAAAGGAAAAGAAATCGGATGAGTTTGGTAGAAAAATGCTGGATGGTTACATCGAAAATTTCTGTTATCGCACTCCTTATGATTACAGGAATCTATTTTGGAAAATTTGTTTGTCCCTATATAAAAAAGAAAAAAGGGGCTGTGGCAGTCAGTATTGTTTATATTACGATTATGCTTGTTTTATATATGATTCCGCCACAGATTGATAATTTTTCCGCATATCTGATTGGAGTTATAGCAGCGTTTCTTGTGATGTATGCAGAGGACAGAAGAAATATATATCAGAAAATATTTCTTGCAATTACGTTCTTTTCTATCCGATGGTTAACGGTTGCAATGGCAGCCAGACTTGATGATCTTGTTACAAAAGCACTTGTATTTCGGAATATGAGTGCAGAAAAAGTGTGGTTGCAATACGGACTATATGTTGGAACCAGAGTTTTGGATATTGTACTTTGTATTGCTTTTATTGCGGTTGCAATAGGACTGATCAATAAAGCGTATATATACAAAAAAGATGAAATGAGCGTCAAAGAGATGGTAATGCTTATTATACCTTCACTTGTAGGCGTCACTGGGTATGGCATTTTACAATATTATCTCATGATATACGAAAGAGATACTGGAAAGAACTTGATTGATACATATGGATTTTATGGAGCTTTAAGCTTTTTACACTATCTGATTTCCATAGTTGCTATTCTTGTTGTGATTGTAATGTTTCAAAACTGGAAAGAGATGCAGGAAGAACAGCGGGGACAAGAGCTGGTATTAAATCAGATCAGTGACATGAAAAAGCATATCGAGGAAGTCGAAAAGTTGTATCGGGATATCCGCTCCATGCGCCATGATATGGGAAATCATATACAGACACTGGAACATCTGGTGGCACATAATAATATGGATGATGCTACAGAATACTTGGAACATCTGAAAAATGAATGGGACGAGGTATCTCCGGAAATAAAGACAGGAAGTCCGGTAATTGATGTCATTTTGATGGAAAAGCTGAGAGAAGCAAAAGAAAGGCAGATTCGGTTTCTGTCGGATTTTCATTATCCGCAGAATACGAAGTTAAATGCATTTGATTTGAGTGTGATCATGAATAATGCCTTGAATAACTGCATGGAAAATGTAAGTGGAGATGATCCGTATATCAGCATTTCTTCTTTTCGGAAAAACAGTATCTTTATGATAACCATAAAAAACAGTTTTGGGGGTCAGCTTAATTTTGGTGATAGTGATTTGCCAGAAACAACCAAATCTGGGAGGGAACATGGAATGGGGTTGAATAACATTCGCCGGGTTGCCAGAATGTATATGGGAGATATATCTTTGGAGCAGGGAAATGAGGAAGTAATCCTTAGCATTATGATGCAGGTAGAATAAAGAAATAAATTGGCACTATGTATTTTGTAAATTACAGAAATTACAGAAATATGTAGTGTTTTTTTTGCGCAGGTAGCGATGAAAATATGTTGCTTGCAACAATATTTGAGGAGCACTGCGACAGTCTGAAAAGCATTTTCAGACTGCTTCACAACGAAAAAAGGGCGGTTCACAACATTACGGTTTATTGTGAAGAAAGATATGCCGAAAGAAAAAATAAAGAGAAATCATGTTATACAGATTTTCAGGAAACGGATTTCAGAGTATTAGCTCAAGGAGGACAACGAAATGATGAAAATTAATGGATTTAACGGAACGAATACGCAGACAGGAGCAATAGGAATGGCACAGGCGAATGATTCTGTGAGTAAAAATATTCAGAATCAGATTGCAAATGCACAGCAGAAATTGCAGGACTTATCATCAAATGAAGAACTGTCATTAGAGGATAAGATGAAGAAACGTCAGGAGATACAGCAGGAAATTACAAATCTCAATCAACAGTTAAGACAGCACCAGATTGAACAGAGAAAGGAACAGCAGAGTAAAAAATCATCTATGGATGATATGGTGGCTGGTACAAAAAATACATCTGCAAAGAAAGGAACAGGCTTGTCACAGGCAGGTATGCGGGCAATGATTTCCGCAGATTCATCTATGAAGCAAGCAAAAGTGCAGGGTAGTATGGCAACACAGATGGAAGGAAGAGCCGGTGTGCTTGAGTCTGAAATCAAGCAAGATGCTGGAAAAGGCAATACCGAAAAGAAAGAAGAAGAACTGGCAGATTTGCAGGCAAAAGCGCAGTCTGCAACAGCAGCACAGATGTCTTCACTTTCAGATGCAAATAAATCTATGGAAGAAGCAGCAAAGGCAGACAACCGTACAGATGCAGCAGAAACAAAGAAGAATCAAACTCAGAAAGCAGAGAATACACAGGAAAATGCAGATACGACAACAGATGCATCAGAGAATGCAGATGTTAAACCAGAAACAGCAGAAACAATAAAACATCCAGCATCAGAAAGTGGACAGTCGGTAGTATATACACCGATAGATATACGTTTATAGTTCGGAAAGGAGGCTGGTGTTATGTCAGAAATCAAAAGTTTTAGTGATTATACAAGTAAATATAACAGCAATGTAGATTTTTCAGCTTTGTTTAGTGGAACGTCAGATAGTTCATCAGTAGGCAATACAAATATGCTTTCTGATTATGCTGCAATCAAAAATGGAAGCTATGGAAAACTTATGAAAGCATATTATGCAAAACAGGATGCTGAAAAATTATCGGGAAAAGGTGATACTTCACAAAAACTTACCTTGATGAAAATAAGTGCAGATTCTCTGA
>USDI01000020.1 GCA_900553305.1 uncultured Lachnospiraceae bacterium | reverse complement strand
CAGGGTACGTCCGGAGAACAGGGAAGCGGTGAAGGAAGCGGAACCGGTCAGGGCACGTCCGGAGAACAGGAAAGCAGTGAAAGTACGGTTTCTGAACAGAGTCTTCCGCAGGAAAATAATGCGGTGACTGTTTCTGTGCAGAGTGCACCACAGGAGAATACCAAGGCAGCCGCTCCTGTAATGAGAGCATTGCAGGCAAATAATGAAGCAGCTGTTTCTGTAATAAGTACATCACAGGCGAATATTGAAGGTGGTGGAACAACCCAGGGAACATCACAAGAGAATACCGAAGGTGGCGGAACACCCCAGAGCACATCACAGGAGAATACCGAAGGTGGCGGAACAGCCCAGGGCACACCACAGGAGAATACCGAAGGCAGTGGAACAACCCAGGGAGCATCACAGGAGAATACCGAAGGAAGCGGAACAACCCAGGGAACATCACAAGAGAATACCGAAGGCAGCGGAACAACTCAGGCTGCATCACAGGAGAATGCAGGGGGTAGTGGTTCTGCCCAGGGCACACCGCAGGGGAATACCGAAGGTGGCGGAACAGCCCAGGGTACATCACAGGAGAATACCGGGACAACCGGTTCTGCAGAGGGTGCTTTGTCAGAAGACGATGAGAAAACCGGAGCTCTGCAGACGGAAGAGCCGGTTGTTCTTGGAAACAGAGGAGGAGCTGTAACGAAAGAGATCACAGTGAATGCCGGTGCAGATGAAACACCGTATATTCTGCTGGCATTTGACAACCGCATCATGGAGGAGGAGATCAAACAGGTTCTGAAGGTTCAGAAGAATGGCACGGATCTCTATGTCAACTGGGTAGGTGAGGACAGAAAAATTGATCCTGCTGCAGACATTAATGCGGCAAGCACAGGTGATATGAAGAAGACGAAAGATGATGGCAACTACTATCGCCTGGTACTCCTTCGTCTGAAGGAAGGCGGTACATATTCGGTTAACACTGGTACGCTGAGCTTTTCCGATGAAGAAGGGTTTACAGTTGAACCGTTTGAAAAGCTGGAGCTGACACAGAACACCAATAATCTTACCGGCAAGGTGAAGTATCCCGAAAACGGAAAAACCTATGTGTTGCGTACCTATCTGGGAAGTACCGAGGGTGATGCTGCCTATCTGGTGGACGAACAGACCATAACAGACACGGATAATCTCTCTGTCAGCCTTCCTGATAGCGGTGAGCTTCTGCCTACAGGTACTTATTACGCAACATCGTTCCTGATGACAGAAAAGGACTTTACCCTTGAGGGCGGAGAAAAGGTGACTACACTTGCAGCTATTGATCATCAGAAGTTTAATGCACCGATCTCTTATAGGAATACCATGCAGCCTGATGCTCCTTTGACGGCTACGCTGAAATTTATCGGTAATGAGGTTATGCGTGCCGAATGGGATCCGGTTGCCGGTGCTGACGGCTATCATGTAACCATCTATCAGAAGGATGGCACAGACTGGAAGGATACGGGCTTTGGCTATGATCTTGGTGCCGACAAGAATACCATCGATATGGCACTGACTGTAGGTGGAAGTGCTGTTTCCTTTAACGGCGAGGGTGAAGCTGCTTCTGCTCCCGCAGAAAATCTTACCGCTGATAAGGACTATAAGATCGGAGTGCGCGCCTACAAACAAGAAACGATAGAGAAAGGAAAGGGAAAGTATTACAGTTCGGAAACAAGCTCCAACGGAGAAAATCTGCCGAAATACACACCACTTAGCATTTCACTTGCTGTAAACGGTGCTGACTGCACCAAGGATACGAATGGTGTATTTCAGGCTTATGTAGGAGGAAATACCAACTCCCTTACCGTGACCTGTGGGGAAGCAGAGCGTATTCAGGTCACACGGATGGACCCAGATCAGGAGCTTACGGGAGATGGAAACAATACATTTACGATCCCCGATTTTACCGGAAGCCTGATGCTTTGCGTGAGCGGAATCAAGGGCAAGGATGTAACCAGTGAGTTCCTTCTGGTGAATATGGATAAGACAGATCCCGTGCTCACGCTCACCAGTCCGATCTTTTTCGCCAACCGGAGCACCGGTGTGTATACCATCACCGGAATGACAGAGGCCGGAAGCGAGGTCGTATATGACAGTGGAAGCGTCTATGCCGAAAGTGATGGCAGCTTTGCCATTACCGGAACGCTGCCGGAGGGAGATACGGACAGATCCTTATTCCTTTATGCTAAGGATGATGCAGACAACAGCTCCCCACCACAGCTTGCCATGATATTACGGCAGACAGCCCCTGATCCGGTGAATGAAAATACCGGAATCCCGTCACAGCCGGAAAACAGTGGCACAGCATCTGCATCCCATACGGATTCCGGCACCAATAACGGTGCCGGTACAGCTCCTGCAAGTCCGTTTTCTGCGACACCCGGCACAAAGCCGGCACAGGGTATCAAACCCGGTGCAGAGAATACCCGGCGTACGACGCCAAAGGACGGCATCCTGTTAAGGGAGTGGCAGGATATACGCGATACCACGACGATCACCGGTGACCAGCCTGCTGCGGACGAAGAGGCAGAAGAAGGAAATAACCCGTTTACCGATGTTTCCAAAGACGACTGGTTCTATGATGACGTTATGTTTGTTTATGAAAACGGATTGATGGAGGGTATAAGCAGCACACAGTTTGGCCCATATGAAACGCAGACGCGCGGCAGGATGGCAGAAATTCTCTGGCGTATGGAGGGCAGCCCTGCACCGAAGGCTAAAAACAGCTTTGCCGATGTGGAAGACGGGGCGCGGTACGCAGATGCCATTGCATGGATCACAGAGAATGACATTTTAAGCGGTTATGGCAAGGACAGCTTCGGACCCGGGGATCCCATCACCTGGGAACAGCTTGCAGTCATGTTCTACCGTTATGCGCAATACAAGGGCTACGATATAAGTATTAAGGGTAGTCAGGAGGAGCTGAAGGATATGGACAGTACCATGGATGATGCAGGAAAGGCTGTGCTGTGGGCGGTCAGCAATGGATTAATACGGGAAGAAGCTGATGTCCTGTCTGCTTTGCAGGATCCGGTTTCCAGGGCGGAGATTGCTGCCATGCTTCATCGCTTCATTGATAGGTATAAGCTGGTACAGGGCATGACCCCGAATGGCCAGATGGGCTTTATAGCACCGGAGGAGATGGATCCTCCGCAGACAGACAGGAGCAGAGTGCCGGGATGGATAGGAATTTCTATCTGCGCAGCTCTTACAGGAGGTTTTGTACTGTTTATGCTATGGCTCAGACACAGACGCCGGGTTATGTAAGGAATGCTTTTAAGTCTGCAAGCTTTTCTTCACCGGCTTTGCGGCCAAGGTCATAGGTTGCCTGTAGTTTTACAGGATCCTTTTCCACACGGCTGACAGGGAGGGCTTCGTCAGGTCGGAAGACAAAGACGGAGCCTTCTTTTTCTTTCTCAAAAATATAATCCAGAGTATCATTATAAACAAGGTGCCTGTTTTCATTTGTTTTGATAAATTCCGGATAAGCCCTGTATTTGTGACGGATGAGCGGCATCAGGCTGTTTGGGCTTTTGCGGTAATCCTTCGGCTGCGTAAGAATAATGACATTATGGTTGAATCCCATCTGTTCAAACCGGCGGACCGGAATGGAATCAGCCACCCCGCCATCTAAGAGCTTCTGGCCGTCAATAGTTACAATCCTTGAGACGAGCGGCATGGAAGCAGAAGCCTGGATCCAGTCAAAGCCATGATCCTTACGCCCGGTATACCGGTGATAAACGGGTTTACCGGTTTCTACATCGGTGCACACCACATAAAATGCAGCCGGGCTGCTTTCGAAGGCTGCAAAGTCAAAAGGATCGTACTTCAAAGGAATCTCACTGTAGCAGAAATCTTTATTATAGATGTCACCGGTTGTAAGTAGGGAATAAAGACCACCGTAACGCTTATCCTTACAGTATTTCAGGTTGTAGCGGATGGAACGGCCGATCTGTCCGGAAATATAATTACAGCCAAATGCGGCACCGGCAGAAACACCGATTACTCCATCATAGGCAATTCCGTTTTCCATCATCACATCCATGATTCCCGCAGAAAAGAGACCGCGCATGGCGCCTCCCTCTAAAATTAATCCTGTTTTCATCCTATTTCACCTCAGACATGTTATCAAATTAAGTATATTGTAACAGTTCAACAATGCAGAAATGCTTGTATAAGCTGCCCTTAATGAGCAAGCTCCCACGGTCATTTTGCACAATCATTTCTGAATGGGTGAACTGTTACAGTATATTCTGTTCTTTGAAGATACAATTGTCAAGACCACTTTACGCATCAGATTCTTTCATGCTATGATAGAAAATAATAGCCGGAACGGTAATGACAGGGATTTATTTCAGAGAAGAGGAAGATTGGGGGAGGTATAATCAAATGAAATTACTGATTGTCATTGATATGCAGAATGATTTTATTGACGGAGCATTGGGAACGGCAGAAGCAGCTGCGATTGTTCCGAAGGTGATAGCGAAGATTAAGGGATTTGACGGAACAGTGCTTGCTACGCAGGATACCCATTATGAGAATTACCTGACAACACAGGAAGGAAAGAATCTTCCCGTTCCGCATTGTATCGTAAATACCGAAGGCTGGCAGATCCGCAAAGAAATCGCAGATCTGATCTCTACGGAGCCGATTATAAAAGAAACCTTTGGCAGCAGCCGGTTACCGGAAAGGATCCGCACTCTTTCTGATCAGGAAGTAATTGAAAGCATTACCCTTGTCGGCCTGTGTACGGATATCTGTGTGATTTCGAATGCGATGGTACTGAAAGCATTCTTCCCGGAGCTTCCGATTCATGTGGATGCATCCTGCTGTGCAGGCGTTACCAGGGAAAGCCATTTACAGGCACTGGAAGCGATGAAGGTATGCCAGATGATTGTCGAGAATGAATAAGTAAAATAAAACAGACAAATAAATAAAAGCGATGTTGGGAAGGAATTCTATGGAATCCAGAAATAAAGTGTTGTTAAAATTATTTCTGTCTACACTGTATTTAAGTGCCTTTACCTTCGGAGGGGGATATGTCATTGTTTCCCTGATGAAGAAAAAGTTCGTTGATGAATGCGGGTGGATTAAGGAAGAGGAAATGCTGGATCTGATTGCCATTGCGCAGTCTGCACCGGGACCGATGGCGGTAAACGGAGCGATTGTTGTCGGTTATAAGCTGGCCGGATTAACTGGTGCACTGGTTTCCATTCTGGGGACGATCCTTCCTCCTTTTATCATTATTTCCATTGTTTCTGTCTGTTATGAGGCCTTCCGGGACAATTATTTTGTCAGTCAGATGCTGGAGGGAATGCAGGCAGGTGTTGGAGCCGTAATTACCTGTGTGACCTATGAGATGGGAGCGGGAATTGTACATGGTAAAAACCGGCTTTCCATCACAATTATGCTGGTATGCTTTGTATTATCAGCTTTTCTACAGATTAATGTGGTTTATCTGATTCTTGCAGGTGGTTTCATAGGGCTTATCCGCGGACTGATAAAGAAGAGGAGGCATGGGGATGATTTATCTTGAACTCTTCTTAAGCTTTTTACAGATGGGCTTGTTTGGCTTTGGTGGCGGTTATGCGGTGCTTCCGCTGATTAAGGAGCAGGTTGTCATACAGCATCCGTGGCTCACGATGTCCGAATTTACGGATCTGATTACGATTTCCCAGATGACGCCGGGGCCGATTGTCGTAAATTCCGCTACATTTATCGGATTGCGGATCGCAGGTGTCGGCGGGGCTTTCGTGGCAACCGCAGGGAGTATTCTTCCCTCCTGTATTATTGTTACGATGATTGCAAAGTTCTACCTGAAATACCGGAGTCTTAATCTGTTCCAGAGCGTGTTAATGACGCTCCGTCCATGTATTGTGGCAATGATTGCCTCTGCCGGAATTTCGATTCTGATAACAGCATTCTGGGGAAATGATGCAGTGATTACCCTGGCAGGAACGAAGTGGAGCCTGATCGTAATCTTTGGACTCTGTGTTTTTCTGCTGCAGAAAAAGCATATGAATCCTATTCAGGTGATGCTGCTTGCGGGAATACTAAAGTTTTTAGTATCCTTTATTGGGGGATAAATGAAAGGTGAAAGGTGAACAGGGTATGATCCCATTGATTATTCCATCCTATGAACCGGATGAACGACTTTTACAACTATTGAATACCTTGAGGGATTATCCGTTCGGACCGGTTTTACTGGTAAATGATGGAAGCAGTCCGGCCTATCAGACATTTTTTGACCGGGCAAAGGAGCTGCTTCAGGAAAAGCTGATCCTTCTCTCCCATGAGGTAAACCTGGGGAAGGGACGGGCCTTGAAAACAGCATTTGCCTATGTTTTAGAGCATTTCCCGGATGCAGCCGGCTGTGTGACCGCAGATTCGGACGGACAGCACAGTGCAGCTGCGATTGAGAGCATTGCGCAGGGACTTGATAAGCATCCGGAATCCCTGATTCTTGGCATGCGCACCTTTGATGGAGACGATATTCCGTGGAAGAGCCGCTTTGGAAATACGATCACGATGTCTGTATTTTCTTATATTGCCGGTACGAAGGTCCATGATACCCAGACGGGCTTAAGAGGAATTCCACTTGGTCTTATGAAGGAAATGCTTGGCGTTTCCTATGACCGGTTCGAGTTCGAAATGCAGATGCTGCTGGATGCATCTGCCAATTATCCGATTCTTGAGCTTCCGATTGAGACCATTTATGATTCCAAAGAGAATCATCAGACCCATTTCCGGCCGGTTTCGGATTCGGCGAAAATTTATGCTATCCTGGGAAAGAGATTTCTCAAATATTCCCTGGCATCGTTTTCTTCGAGCATCATTGATCTGCTGCTGTTTACGATTCTGTGTCATTTCCTGCGTAACCGTGTGGCCGGTTATGTTGCATTATGCACGGTGCTTGCCAGGATCGTTTCTGCAACATACAATTATGCGGTTAATTATAAGGTGGTATTCAAAAGCAGGGAAAATCCCTGTAAAGCAGCACTGGAATATGCATTGCTTGCGGTTGTGCAGATGACCATGAGTGCATTGCTTTGTACCGGTGGAGTACTGCTGCTTCCGTTGCTTCCGGAGGCAGTGGTGAAGATCGTGGTAGATACTGTTTTATTTTTTGCAAGCTATTATTTACAACAGAAAGTTGTTTTTCGTAAATCGTGACTTGAAAAAGTATCTGTGACCTATTTATAATAGAAGCATCCCGTTTAAAGAAATCGGGAAATGATCATAAGAGGAGACTGCACAGGCATGAAATTACTGGAAGAACGCATCCGTGAGGACGGAGTAGTAAAAGAAGGCAATGTATTAAAGGTAGATTCTTTTTTAAATCATCAGATGGACATTGAGCTGTTTAATGAGATGGGAAAGGAATGGGCACGGCTCTTTGCAGACCGTCCGGTCACAAAGATTTTAACCGTTGAGGCTTCCGGTATCGGGATTGCGTGCGTGGCAGCCCAGCATTTTCATGTTCCCGTTGTTTTTGCGAAGAAGACGCAGTCATTAAACATTGACGGAGAAGTATATTCTACGAAGATCCAGTCCTTTACCCACAAAAAAATCTATGATGTGATTGTATCAAAGAAGTTTATTAAGCCGGAGGATCATATCTTGATTATTGATGATTTCCTGGCAAATGGATGTGCGCTTGAGGGACTTTTACAGATTGTGGAGGATGCAGGTGCCACGGTCGAGGGAATCGGCATTGCAGTGGAGAAGGGATTCCAAAAGGGTGGTGACCTGATCCGTGAGAAGGGAGTGCGTGTTGAGTCCCTTGCCATTGTAGAGAGTATGGATGCAGCGACCGGTGAAATCGTTTTTCGTTAGTTTTTATCATGTTTTTTGGAAAATCGCTTGACAATGGCAGTTCAGAATGCCTATACTGCTATTGTTTAAACCACCCGGTAAACGGGAACACACAGGAGGAGAAATTATGAGAAAGAAAGTCGTAAGTCTGCTTACCGTTATGGCTCTGGCAATCGCTACTCTCGCTGGATGTGCATCTTCCACAGATACGAATGCCACTACCGGAACCGAAGCAGCCACAGAAGCAACCACAGAAGCAACCGATGAAGCAGCAGCTGATGATGCAGCAGTTGAGGAGACTGCAGATGCAGAGGAAGCTACAGAAGATGCGGCACAGGTAACAGGTGTTAAGGCCGGATTTATCTTCTTACATGATGAGAATTCTACCTATGACCTGAACTTTTTAAATGCTGCCAAGGAAGCTTGTGAGAAGCTTGGTATTGAATATTTAATTAAGACCAATATTCCTGAAGGACAGGAATGCTATGATGCAGCCTGTGAGCTTGCAGATGCAGGATGTAACTTTATTTTTGCAGACAGCTTCGGACATGAGGATTATATGATTGAGGCTGCCAAGGAATACCCTGATGTACAGTTCAGCCATGCAACCGGAACCAAGGCTCATACAGAGAACCTTTCCAATTTCCACAACGCATTTGCTTCCATTTATGATGGACGTTATCTTGCAGGTATCGTTGCAGGTATGAAGTTAAATGAGATGATTGACAATGGTGACATCACTGCTGATCAGGCCAAGATGGGTTATGTTGGTGCATTTACCTATGCAGAGGTTATTTCCGGATATACCTCCTTCTATTTAGGTGCCCGCTCCGTATGTCCTTCCGTTACCATGGAAGTAACCTTTACCGGTTCCTGGTATGATGAGACTGCTGAGAAGGAAGGCGCTAATAAGCTGATTGAGGATGGCTGTGTATTAATCAGCCAGCATGCAGACTCCATGGGTGCTCCTACCGCATGTGAGACAGCAGGTGTTCCTAATGTATCTTATAACGGCAGCACCGCAAGTGCATGTCCGAATACCTTCCTTGTATCTTCCAAGATCAACTGGGAGCCTTACTTCGAATATGCCATCAACTGTGTAGCAGCCGGTAATGCAATTGATACTGACTGGGTTGGCTCTCTTGATACAGGATCTGTTGAGCTTACAGAGCTTGGCTCTTCTGTTGCAGCAGGAACCCAGGAAGCAATTGATGCAGCTAAGGCTGATCTGATTGCAGGTAAGGTACACGTATTTGATATTACAACCTTCACCGTAGAGGGTGCTGAATTAAGCAGCTTTGAGGCTGATGTAGATACCGACCCGGATTATACTCCGGATCATGAAGTAGTTCTCGACGGATACTTCCATGAATCCGATATCCAGTTCCGTTCCGCTCCGTACTTCAACGTACAGATCGATGGAATTACCCTGTTGGATACCGCATTCTAATTCCATAGAAGGTAATTTACAATTTAGTCGGTTTTTTGACAGAACAAATAATGCCAAAAGCGGCGCAGCGAATTTCGCCGCGCCGCTTTTTAAACACTTAATGATTACTTAAGTTGAAGGGAGACAGATAATGGAAACCAAAACCGCAGCAGTTTCAATGCGAAATGTTACGAAGACCTTTGGATCCGTAATTGCAAATGATAAGGTGAATCTGGATATTTATAAGGGTGAAATTTTATCGCTGCTTGGAGAAAATGGTAGTGGTAAAACCACATTGATGAATATGCTTTCCGGAATTTATTTTCCGGATGAAGGTCAGATCTTTATCAATGGAAAGGAAGAGGTAATCAGGTCACCCAAGGATGCCTTTGATCTGGGTATTGGTATGGTGCACCAGCATTTCAAACTGATCGATGTGTTGTCGGCAACGGAAAACATTATTCTCGGACTCCCCGGTAAATTGAATTTAAAAGAAGCCACTAAAAAGGTGGAAGAAATTTGTCAGAAATATGGCTTTGAGGTAGATCCAAAGCAGAAGATTTACGATATGTCGGTTTCGCAGAAGCAGACCGTAGAAATTGTTAAGGTATTGTATCGTGGTGCGGACATCCTGATTCTGGATGAGCCTACAGCTGTTTTAACTCCGCAGGAAACGGAAAAGCTGTTCCGTGTTCTTCGGAAGATGCGTGATGATGGAAAAGCGATTGTCATCATTACCCATAAGATGCATGAAGTAGAATCGCTTTCAGACCGTGTGGCTGTTCTGCGAAGCGGACAGTATATCGGCTGTATGAAAACAAAGGATACGAATGTAACGGAAATGACGAACATGATGGTTGGTCATACGGTAACGTTAAATATAGACAGGCCTGATCCGGTGAATCCTAAACCCCGTATTGAGGTGGAAGGCCTGACAGTCCGTAATGAAGAGGGTGTTGTGAAGCTGCAGGATGTTTCCTTTACTGCGAACAGTGGAGAAATTCTTGGTATTGCCGGAATTTCAGGCTGTGGACAGAAGGAGCTTTTAGAAGCGATTGCCGGACTTCAGGTTACAGAAGCCGGAACCATTGCTTATGTAGAGGATGATGGTTCCAGGGAAATGCTGATCGGTATGGATCCGAAGAAGATTGCAGAATTAGGAGTTTCCCTTTCTTTCGTTCCGGAGGATCGTCTTGGAATGGGACTGGTAGGAAATATGGATCTGGCAGATAATATGATGCTCCGTTCCTTCCGGCAGGGACATTCTCCATTTACAGACCGGAAGCAGCCCAGGCAGCTGGCGAATGATGTTGTTGAGAGTCTTGAGGTGGTAACTCCGGGGATTTCAACACCGGTACGGCGGTTATCCGGAGGTAATGTACAAAAGGTGCTGGTTGGACGTGAAATTGCATCTGCCCCTACCGTATTATTAACGGCATATGCAGTACGCGGACTTGATATTAATTCTTCCTATACGATTTATGATCTGTTAAACCAGCAAAAGAAGAAAGGTGTTGCCGTAATCTTTGTCGGGGAGGATCTGGATGTGCTGTTGGAATTATCTGATAAAATCCTGGTGCTTTGCGGCGGACAGGTCAGTGGCATTGTAGATGCCAGAACAACAGATAAAAATACGGTCGGAATGATGATGACCAGAGTGGGAGGTGAAAAGAACCATGAAGGAGAAGAATAAAGAACCTCTTTTTCATATTGTAAAGCGGGATACCCTGCCATTGCATCAGGCGCTTGGAATCAGGGCACTGGCTATTCTTCTTGCATTGATTCTATGCGGAATTATTACAACGATCACAACCGGTATTAATCCGATTGAGGTATACCGTTCGATCTTTACCGGTGCATTCGGTTCTGTCCGTAAGACGTGGATTACCTTTCAGAATGTCTCCATTCTGTTGCTGATTGCACTGGCACTGACCCCGGCCTTTAAGATGAAGTTCTGGAATATTGGTGGGGAAGGACAGGTACTGGTCGGAGGACTTGCATCCGCAGCCTGTATGATCTGCCTCGGCAATAAGCTGCCAAACGGTGTGGTAATCTTATGCATGATTGTGGCCAGTATTCTGGCAGGTGCCTGCTGGGGCTTCCTTCCGGCATTTTTTAAGGCAAAATGGAATACGAACGAAACTCTCTTTACACTGATGATGAATTATATTGCAACACAGCTTGTTGCCTTCTTTACAATTGTCTGGGAGGTGCCGAAGGGTTCCGGCAAGATTGGTATTATTAATCAGAATACAAACGTTGGCTGGCTTCCGCAGCTGTTCGGTTCGAAATATCTGCTTCCTATTGTGGTTGCGGTTATTGTAACCGTGTTTATGCATATTTATCTATGGTACAGCAAGCATGGATATGAGATCTGTGTCGTTGGTGAAAGTGAAAACACTGCGAAATATGTTGGTATTAAGGTAGAAAAGGTAATTATCCGTACTATGATTTTATCCGGTGCAATCTGTGGTCTGGTTGGACTTTTGCTGGTAGGTGGAATTAATCATACCGTAACGACTACCATTGCAGGAGGACAGGGCTTTACGGCCGTACTGGTATCCTGGATGTCCAAATTTAATCCGTTTACCATGATCTTCTCCAGTCTGCTGATTGTATTCATGGATCGTGGCGCCAGTGAAATATCAACAAACTTTGGACTGAATCATTCCTATTCCGATATTCTGACAGGAATTATCCTGTTCTTTATCATCGGATGTGAATTCTTTATTACCTACCGGCTTCAGTTCCGTAAGAAAACAGAAAAGGAGGAGCAGTAATCATGTGGAGCTTTTTACTTGCATTTATTCCCAGGGCAATCGTACAGGGTATTCCTCTTTTGTACGGAAGTACCGGTGAAATCATTACCGAAAAGTCCGGTAATTTAAATCTTGGAATCCCCGGTGTTATGTATGTTGGCGGTATCAGCGGTGTAATAGGATCCTTTATTTATGAGAGATCCTTGACAGATCCCTCTGCGGCAAATCCGGTACTGATTATTCTGATCCCGATGCTTTGCTGTCTGGCCGGTTCTCTGCTCATGGGACTGCTTTACTGCTTCCTTACCGTAACCTTAAGAGCAAACCAGAACGTAACCGGTCTTGCAATGACAACCTTTGGCGTAGGCTTTGGTAACTTTTTCGGCGGTTCCCTGATCAAGTTGGTAGCCAGTGATGTTCCTTCTATAGCACTTACTACAACAAGCAGCTATTTCAGTAAGTCCCTTCCTTTTGCAGGAAAGCTTGGCTGGTTTGGAAAACTGTTTTTGTCTTATGGATTTTTGGCATACCTGGCTATAATTATTGCGTTTGTCGCTTCTTATGTGCTGAACCGGACACGTGTCGGACTTCATCTGCGTGCGGTAGGTGAAGGGCCGAATACCGCGGATGCAGCCGGTATTAATGTAACAAAGTATAAGTATATGGCAACCTGTATCGGATGTATGATAGCAGGACTTGGCGGTCTGTATTACGTTATGGATTATGCATGCGGTGTATGGTCGAATGATGCGTTTGGTGACAGGGGCTGGCTGGCCATAGCATTGGTTATTTTCACCATCTGGAGACCGAATGTAAGCGTTCTTGCATCCTTCCTGTTTGGTGGGTTATACATCCTGTACCTGTATCTGCCTACCGGTATGGACCATATGGAAAATCAGGAATTATATAAGATGATTCCCTATGTAGTAACATTACTTGTACTGATTATTACCAGCATGCGCAGTAAGCGCGAAAATCAGCCGCCTGCAAGTCTGGGACTGGCTTATTTCCGTGAAGAGCGATAGCCGGTTTTATACAGAGAGTCTGTACATTTTGAAATATTCCAGATAGATGCTATGAATCATAGTTTATTTTGAGGAAGCATTGCGTAAAAGAGCAACCTCGTCTTCTGATAAGACACGATATGCACCCGGCTTAAGTGAGGTATCCAAAGATAAAGGTCCAAAGGATACGCGTTTGAGCCGGGTGACTTTATTGCAGGTTGCCTGAAGCATACGCTTTACCTGATGGAATCTGCCCTCACAGATGGAGAGATAGATGACATGGTCATCGTCGGTTGCTTCTGCTTTTGCAGGAAGGGTAAGTGCAGCTTCGCCAATGTTGACACCTGTTTCCAGACGAAGAAGGTCTTCTTTCGTTACGGATTTTTCGCAGGTGACAAGATAGGTCTTGTAAATTTCCTTTTTCGGGGAAATCAACTGATGGGATAAGGCTCCATCAGTTGTAAGAAGGAGCAATCCCTCCGTATCCTTGTCAAGCCGTCCTACCGGAAATAAATCCTTATGAAGTTCGGCAGGAAACAGGTCAAGAACGATCTTTTCCCTGGGATCTTCTGTGGCACTGACACAGCCCATAGGCTTATTCAGCATATAGTAGCGGTTACCAGGAAGGCAAAGTTCCTTTCCTTTAAAGGTGATAGTGTCTGCTGCCGGATCCACCTGAAAATCAGCACTTCGAACTGCCTGTCCGTTTACGAGAACAAGTCCTTTCTTCAGATCTGTTTTGACCTGGCTGCGGGAACCGGCACCGGCATTACTTAAAAATTTATCAATACGCATTATAAGACCTCTTTTCTGTCTGGCTGACAGGATGAAATGATACATCAATAAGTGGAAAAATTTTCGGACACTCATATCATTATGATGCTGTGGGCAAAACAATATTTTGCTACTTATATCACTATGATGCTGTGGGCAAAACAATATTTTGCTACTCATATCATTATGATGTTGTGGTCAAAACTATATTTTGCTACTCATATCACTATGATGCTGTGGGCAAAAGGTATTTTGTCCTTAAATTGATATCCACGAATTGCTCCGCTGCAAAGCAGCTCCCACAATTCTCATACATCATTATATAGGAAATTTTTTTCTGTGTATATATCGATCTGTTACTGTTAACACAGCTCTGCTCACATATTCACATATCAGCATCCAGAGCTTGCATCCAGATACTTACTTTCAGACTATGCAACTGTCTTGTAGGTAAATGCAATTACTTTGAATTTGGACATATTACTGTGTCAAAATTAATTTATGTCCAAAATTAAGAGAATAACATTGCGATAGGGGCTTATTTTGAGGTAAATTGGACATAAACAGAGTAAATGAAGTGATGATGTCCATAAATCAGGGAATTATTGGATATAAATGTGAAAACAAACCTCAATATGTCCAATAGGATCATGAAAAAGGGGATAGCAGAAAATGATGGAAGCAGACACAAATAAAATAAATGCAGTACAGGCAGAAGATCAAGGTCCCAAAATGCAGACACACATAATGCAGACGCAGAAAACACAGGAAAAGAAAATACAAAGCCTCAAAATGCAGACACACATAATACAGACACAGAAAATACGGGAAGAGGAAATACAAAGTCAGAAAATGCAAGTACAGAAAATGCAGCAGTATAAAGTACAAAGGCAGAAAGCAAGTCGTCTTGCGGGACTTGACACGATCCGGGGAATCACCTTATTAAGCATGATGCTCTATCATACCTGTTGGGATCTGGTGTTTCTGTTTGGAAAGAAGATTCCTGGATATAGCGGCTTTGGAGGATATGTATGGCAGCAGAGCATCTGCTGGACGTTTATTCTCTTGTCCGGCTTCTGCTGGTCGTTGGGGCATCATCGTCTTAAAAGAGGTTTGATCGTATTTGGATCAGGAATTCTGATTACGTTCGTTACCCTGCTGGTAATGCCGGAAAGCAGAGTCATATTTGGTGTGCTTACCCTGATTGGAAGCTGCATGCTTCTGATGATCCCCATGGAAAAGCTTCTGCTGAAGCTACGCGCGGAAATCGGTCTTGTAGGGAGTTTTCTGTTGTTTCTTCTTTTTCGAAATGTAAATACAGGTTATCTGGGATTCGAAAATTGGAATATACTTAAATTGCCGGATGGCTTTTATGAAAATTTGTTCACCACCTATCTTGGATTTCCACAGAAAGGATTTTTTTCAGCGGACTATTTTTCACTGCTTCCGTGGTTCTTCCTGTTTTTTACAGGATTTTATCTCTATCAGCTCGTACAGAAAAACCACATGATGGAAAAGCTGTTTTCATGGAGAGTTCCGGGTTTTGATGTGATAGGAAGACATTCACTGCTGATTTATTTATTGCATCAGCCGGCGGTGTTTGGAATTTCATGGCTGCTTTTTCAAATATAATTTCAGAATGACTGTTGCCATTTTAAGTATGAATTAAGAATGAATTTGCAATTAAAAATGAATTTGCGGGAATTCTTTGACAGATACACAGACATGTTGTATATTTTTAAAGATATAAATAAAACGAAAGCTGAGTCCGCAGCGGTTTTATGAGTGGATTCAGAATAGTTATGAACATTTGTATATCCAGAAAGGATAGAGTGACAGAATATGTTTTTAGATGCTTTAACAGATACATTCATTGATGGAATCAAGATCCTTCCCTTCTTATTTGTGACCTATGTGTTGATGGAATATATTGAGCATAAAGCAGGCAGTAAGGCAGAGCGTTTCGTGAAGAAGTCCGGCCGGCTCGGCCCTGTCGTGGGAAGTATTTTAGGAGTGGTTCCCCAGTGTGGATTTTCGGCGGCAGCAGCGAACTTTTATGCGGGAAGAATTATTACACTGGGAACATTGATTTCGATTTTCCTGTCCACATCGGATGAAATGCTGCCGATTCTGATTTCAGAGAAAGTATCTCCGGTATTGATTTTCCAGATATTGGGAATGAAGATAGTGATTGGTATGATTGCAGGATTTGTAATTGATCTGATTCTGCATCGTAGGGGAAAAGAAGAGAGCGAAATGCGCATTGAACATATGTGTGACCATGAGCACTGTCATTGCGATGAACAGAATATTTTCAAGTCCGCGCTCGTTCATACCTTACAGATCTTTGCTTTTATTGTGGTGATTTCTTTTGCACTCAATATTCTGATTGCTATTGTAGGGGAGGATAAGCTTGGAAGCTTTATGACCTCTGTTCCGGCTTTCGGCATCCTGCTTTCAGGACTCATTGGACTGATTCCGAACTGTGCAGCCTCTGTCGTGATCACACAGCTTTATCTGGAGGGACTGCTCACGATGGGATCCATGATGGCAGGACTTCTTGTGGGATCCGGAATCGGACTGCTTGTGCTGTTCCGTGTGAATGAGGATATGAAGGAAAATTTGAAGATTACGACCATGCTCTATGTAATTGGTATTGCATGCGGATTTCTGATTGATCTCATTTTATGATGCTAATCCCACGATATGCGAATATTGAATAGGATTGTGGGAGTGCAAAGCACGGAACAATCCGTAGGCATCATAGTTGGGAGCTTTTGATCCCCAACATCATTTTATAAAGAATGGCTCTGAATCGTTTCAAATATAATAAATACCGGCAGCTTATGAATGAGAAGGGATGAACTGTTACAGAATATGATAAAATGAAAACCCGGCACCTGCGTATACAGGATGCCGGGTTTCGTATAGGGAAAAAGGAAGAAGTTATAAGCTTTTGTAATTGGCCTTCACGATATCCTGTGCAGGCTTTCCATAAATATCATATCCACTGTGGGAGGCTGCCTTGTCTAATGGGTATTGCTTACCTGCCCAGTCCCATAAGCAGAAGCCCTGAATCCAGGGACGCTTGCGACAGGCCTCAAACATGGAGACATACCAGTTCTTCTGCTCGTCCAGATCGACCTCACCACGTACGGTCCAATCGTTCGGTGCCTTGGAGGAACCGTGGGTGGACATACAACCGCATTCTGCGAAGAAGAAAGGTTTGTCAAATTTCTTCACAACAGCTTCAATGCGGTCAAGTTCCTGTTCCCAGCGGTCGGGAGGATAATATCCGCTGGAGGAGATGGCGTCCACACAATCCCACCAGTCTACGTTGTGTTCCTGATATTTATCGGTATTATAGGTAATCATACCATGATATACCTTACGGATCTCGGCGATGAGCTGACGCCATTCAGCACTTCTTCGCTGGGGCATTACCATTTCACAGCCGGGACTGAAAATTTCACATTTGGTTTTTTCTGCAATTTCAGCAAAGTGGAGCTGAAATTCCGTATAGGATGCAAACCAGTTGCTCCATTTGGGCTCACAGGGAACATCCTCATCAAAAAAATTAATATGTGCACGCCAGGTACCGTTCTTACAATTTACAGTGGGCTTTAAGAAAACATGCAGTCCTTCTTTATGAATATGATTAATCATACTGATCAGTTCCTTGTCGGAAACAGTTGCATCGGAGGTAAAATCAATTTCTTCTGACTGCGGAGTTTCCTGAAGCGCATTTGGAACCAGTACAATATAGTTGGCGCCTGTTCCTTCTATCAGATTTTTTAAACTGTTCTTAGCTTCCTTGCTGCTAAGACTTCCTTTGGGAGAAAAAGGGGAAAAGGTTATTCCTTTAATAAATTCCATAGCAGATTCCTTCCAAATTAATAATTAAGCTATAAAGATGTCAAGTGATAAAGGGTTAAGTTATAAAACTCTTTCATTACTATAAAACTATAGCACTGCCAATAAATATCCGCTATAATATAGTTGCGCAAAAATTGTATAAATCTATTTGTAAGAGGTTTGTGATGCAATACTTATTTGAATACTGTGATAAATTAAAATCACCTTACGAAGCTTTTTTTTATGATACCTCCTGTATGCCGTTTCCGATCCGGTCTCATTGGCATTATTTTATGGAAATGATTCTGATGGTAGAAGGAACCGGGCTGATCGACTGCAACGGACGGACTTATGTGATTGAACCCGGGGATCTGATGATCTTTCCTCCGGAAGCGCTGCATGCTGTTTATACAGCAACCAACTTTGACCTGAAATATGAAGTTATTAAATTTGACATCAGTAAGCTATATACCGAGAACAGCTATGCACCTGAGTTGAAAATGATTCTTGAAAGCATCAATAAGAGTCCGGAAGTGGAACTTTGCTTTAAGGAAGAAAGGATCCGGGACTGGAGGACAAGGGAAATCTTTTGCAGATGCCGGGAGGAGATTCAGAAGAAGCAGTTTGGTTATGATATTGTGATTCACAGCCTGATTTCTTCGCTGATCGTCCAGATGGTACGGGTCTGGTGTGAGAATGGCTTTAATACCGATGCGGCAATGGCGATGAATCTTGAGACGGATTCCATCCGTGGAATTACCTCCTATATTGATGCACATATTGGAGAGCAGATCCGGGTAGAAGATCTGGCGGATATGTGTAACATGAGTTATTCCTATTTTGCAAAGAATTTCAAGCAGTATTATGGAAGATCCTGCAAGGAATACATTGAATTTATCCGGATCAACAGGGTGGAGGATCTTTTGCTGTTCACAGACTTTGATTTAAGCTATATCAGCCAGGAAACCGGTTTTTCCGACAGCAGTCATCTGATTAAGATTTTCCGCAAATGGAAGGGCGTGACTCCGAAGCAGTTTAAGAAGAATCACGGGAAATAAAGACAGTAAGATTTGTTGTTGCTGGCAATAGGTATATAATGAACATACAGGGTAATAATAATTCCGTGGGGGTTTACTTATGAGTGGGAATGATTTAAATCTGCCGAAGGGCAGTACACAGGAAAAGGATGATCTGACCAAGCTGTATACGCGATATGCAGCAAGAGAACGGATTTTGGAACGGCTTCTTAAGAATGCGGATGAGCAGGGGGTGCTTTTGCTGATTGATCTGGATGATTTCTGCAGGATTAATCAGCAGTATGGGCAGACCTATGCCGATTCTGTGCTGAAGCAGATTGGAAGTCAGATACATACAAACTTTATGGTCAAGGATATCGTTGCACGGATGGCATTTGATATTTTTCTGGTTTATTGTCCGGAATTAAGTGATACCGGAAAGGTTGAAAAGCTTATCCGAAGGTTGAAGGACCGTCTGGAAAAGTATATACAGCTTCGGGATGAAAGTGTGATCCGGTTCAGTGCAGGTGCAGCAGTGTTCCCGAAGGACGGAGGAGATCTGGATACTCTTTATGCCCATGCGGATTCTGCTTTGTGGACAGCGAAGAGGCATGGTAAAAACAGACTGTACTTTTACGATGGTGAACAGACGGATGCCGATTACCGGGGACAGACATATCGGAAGGTCAGTGAACAGGATAAGCTTATGATAACCGGAGATCAATCCGTCACCCGGATCAATCGTGAATTATTTGATTTTTGTTTTGATGTCCTGTGCCGGGAAAAGAATCTGCAGCAGGCTCTCTATCTGGTGTTTGAGGAGGTCTGTCGTTATTTTGGGTTTGACCGGTGTATTCTGCGTGAATATGATACACTTGCACTGATAATGCGTGTTACCAATAAATGGGTCCGGGAGGACGATGGCGATGATGCTTCTGTCATTGAAACCTTTGGGATAGCCGATCTGTCGGCAGAAAGCAAAGCTCCTGATTATTACCTGATACAGAACGGACATTCCAAGTATAAAGATTATACCGAAGAATTCAGCAAATTATCCAGAATCCCGTTTTCCTGTATTGTGTTTCCTTTGTGGGAGGGTGAGGTAATGCGTTTTGCCATCACCTATGAGATCTGGGAAAAGCGTTCCTTTACAGAAGCAGAAATCTTTACTCTTCGCAGCATTACGAAAATGCTGTCCAGTTTTATTCTGCGTTTCCAGACCAAGACAGAGCTTGAAAATGAGTACAGGATCGGGTGTGTGGCAATGGAAGAAGATATTTCTTTGGTTCTGTACTGTCA
>USDI01000019.1 GCA_900553305.1 uncultured Lachnospiraceae bacterium | reverse complement strand
TTATGTATTCTTTAAGTTTTTGCTTTCTCTTGTCGTAAGGCCGATTTCAATGGCGCGATCCTGCACTGCCTTGGGATAAAAGTATAAGCCGTTCACGGCTCCACCGATTACCGCGGCTTTCACAATACAGGTAAAGATCAGGCAATAAAGGATTAGCTGAATGATAAGCATTTGTATGTACCTCCGTTGTTTTGACAGTTAGTCTATACTAATCTTGACATGGTACGCAAAAAAGTTCAAGTGTCTTATTGATAAAATTGTGCTATACTGGAACTACTATGGAAAAGAGAATCAAAACATATCTTTTATTAACTGAAGAATGGCTGCAGAACAAAGACAAGTTAAGTGAGCAGGAGAGGGAGAAATTCCGGCAGGAATATCTCATGCATCTTTCCTTTTATCAGCATGAACGGCTGGTGCACCTTCTGGTAACCATTTTGTTTGCCATCCTCACTTTTTTGTCGATTGGAATTGCAATTGTCGGGGAATATCCTGCTATGTATCTGGTTACGGCAGCACTGTTTGTTCTGCTGATTCCTTACATCCGGCATTATTATTTCCTGGAAAATTCCGTTCAGAAAATGTATGACCTGTATGAGCAACTATAACGATTCAGAGTCATCATTTATATGACGGATGCGGTTCTGAATTGTTCCATTATTTAAGAAAACGGAGAAATGCAAATGAGAGAAATTAACGGCAAAACCTATATCGAAGAAGCACCACATGATATGCAGGAACTTCTGGAAATCATTGAAGTGCTGCGCAGCCCGGACGGATGTTCCTGGGACAGGGAGCAGACACATGAGTCTTTGAAGAAGTGCTTCATGGACGAAACTGAGGAAGTAATGCAGGCGATTGACAATCAGGATGACGAGAATCTCTGTGAAGAACTGGGAGATGTTCTGTTACTGGTGCTTTTGCATACGGAGATTGCTAGGGAGAGAGGAGCCTTTACTTTTGAGGATGTGGTGCAGGGGCTTTCTGAAAAAATGATCCGCCGTCATCCTCATGTATTCGGGGATGTGAAGCGTCCGGAAACGCCGGAGGAGAGTCTGGCACTCTGGAAGGAAGTCAAGAAGAAAGAAAAAGAAAAGAAGCAGCAGAAAACAGAAGCTGCCAGGTAATGCGAGAGGTTTGAAGAAATGATTAAGAATATTGTATTTGATATGGATGGCGTGCTCATCGATACCGAGGCGGTGTTTATGAGATGCTGGAAAAAGCTGGCAGAGGAGCTGAATCTGCCCAATGTGGAAGAGGTCGCAAAGCAGTGCATCGGAATTACAGTGACACAGACGGAGGCGCTGTTCCAGAAAGCCTATGGAAAGGAACATCCTTGTGAGAGCTATGTGCAGGCGGCCAATGATATTTTTTATAAGCATGAGGCGGATGAGGGAATCCCTGAAAAGCCCGGGGTGCATGAGTTATTTGCTTATCTGAAAAAGGAGAACTACCGGATCGGACTTGCCTCTTCGACAAGAGAGGAAGCGGTACGCCGTCAGATGAAGACGGTCGGCATTCTGGATGATTTTGATGCGATTGTCTGCGGAGATATGGTGACGAAAAGCAAACCGGATCCGGATATTTATCTGAAAGCCTGTGAGCTTTTAAAGGTGGATCCCAAGGAATGTTATGCTGTGGAAGATTCCTACAATGGAATCCGTTCTGCTCATGCGGCTGGAATGAAAGCAATTATGATTCCGGATCTGCTACAGCCAACTCCTGAAATTCTGGAACTGACGGAACAGAAGCTGGATTCCCTGTTCGATCTGAAGGATTTTCTGGAAAGCCAGAAGGAAAAATAAACAGATATCGTAAATAAGGCATAGTAAAGGTGGTACGCTCACTGTTTACATTTTGGAAAAGTCGTGGTATGATAAGCCATATTGCAGATGTAGTTCATCGGTAGAACATCAGCTTCCCAAGCTGAATATGCGGGTTCGATTCCCGTCATCTGCTCTTGCTTTTTAGAAGCGGAAGCCTGTAAAATCAAGGCTTCCGCTGATTTTTTGAAGGTTAAAAAGGGTACAAGGGGTACAGAAGAAATGAGACGAATGGTATTATTAATCGAGGGGATTTTTATTAAAATGTAAAAGGAGTGACAAACTATGAAAAAGAAAATTTTGCATTGGTTCTTGCATTTACCATGTGCTTTGGTACAACAATGACAGCCAATGCAGCAATGATCGTTAAGAATGATATGAGCGGTTTGGGGGCCTCCAATGTACTGGATAAAAACTCGACCGGAGCACCAAAGAACACATTGCAGTATGTGGCTTCAAAATTCAAGATCGAGTATACGCAGGAGGATCTTGATGCATTAAAGAAGATCTTCGATGCAAATCTGTATGCAAAGGCTTATCCGGATGTTGCTGCGGCATATGGAAACGACAGGGAAGCACTTTGGAATCACTATGTTACCCATGGCATAAAGGAAGGAAGAACCCAGATCAATTCTGGATTTAATGTGTTTGCTTATATCTCTGCTTATCCGGATCTACGAAATGCATTTGGTGATGATCTTATGGCGTACTATGTTCATTATGCAAATTATGGGATGAATGAGAATAGAAAACTGATAACCGTGGATGCTGTAACAAAGGCCGGATATACTATAACCGGCATCAATGGACAGGTAATTGCAGTGCCGAAGTTAGAACCAGCTCTGTCCACGGTTGAATCGGTAACAGAACCGGATCCTGCACCTGTAGAAGAAACGGCGCCAGTAGAAGAACAAGAGACGGTACAAGAGCCAGCACCTACACAGGAACCGGCACCTACGCAGGAACCAACAACGGAAGAGCCTTCGGAACCATGTGAGCATATTTATAATGAATATGAGTATACAGGGGATAAAAGTCATTATATTAAATGCAGGAACTGTCATGAATATGAATTAAATCAGGAAGAAAATCGTATTATAGCAGATTGTGTTTTAGCGGTTCGTTTCAAAGACGAATCAGGGCATCAGTTTGTATGCCAATTATGTGGTGGAGGAACAAATGAACTAGTACCTCATGAATATATTTATAATGAGTCAAGTTCAACGGCTGGAACGTCAATTCATATAGGAATTTGTGCATGTGGAGCAAAAGTTACGGGAGATCATATATATGAGGATAACGGTAATATTTGCTCAATCTGTAATTACGTGCGACCTCAAACAGAAGAAACAAATGAAGAGAAAGAGAATAATACATCTGGTGAAGAAAATGAGAATGCTGCTACACAGTAAGCACCGCCTCCATATCCTCCGGCAGTGGAGCGGTAAAATGCAGCTCTTCTGCGGTGATGGGATGACGGAAGGACAATTTCCAGGCATGGAGTGCCTGACGCCTGATGAATTCCACATCGGGATTATAAAGGTAATCTCCGATGAGGGGATAGCCCAGATATTTCATATGAATCCGTATCTGATGGGTGCGGCCGGTTTCTAAGATCAAGGAGACCAGGCTGTGCCCGTTTTTTTCATCCAGAACCTTGTAATGAGTGATGGCATTTTCTCCTTTTTCGAAATCTACGCATCGCTCAATGATCGACCCCTCTTTTCGGGCAAGGGGCGCGGTAATGGTGCCCTCCGGTGGAGTGACGGATCCTTTTACGATGGCAAGGTATTCCCTTGTGATGCCGGAGGTGGTCTTGTTGGCAATCATTGTGGAGAGCATTCCACCGCTTACGGAGTGCTTGGCAATGAGTGTAAGCCCGGAGGTATCCCGGTCCAGACGGTTGATGCAGCGGAAGACAAAAGGACAGTTCTGCTGTGCAAAGTAGTAGGCAAGTCCGTTAGCGAGAGAGTTGTAGTAATTGTTCATGGAAGGATGGATCGGCATTCCGGCAGGCTTATTAATCACCATCAGATCCTCATCCTCATAAACAATATCCAAAGGCAGATCCACCGGAGGAATCTTTTCTGAGGAATGCTCTTCGAGAATGTGAATCGTCAGTACCTCTCCCGGCTGCAGTACATGATTCATGAAACAGGGCATTCCGTCTGCCAATACGGCAGCAGGATCCTTCTTTAACTGCGTGAGGCTCTGCATGGAAAAGCCTTTCTGTCTCAAAAACTGACTGACTGGCAGAGACGGTATGGAATTGTCGATTTGGTAGGTAAGTGTCCGTTCCATGGAAAACTCTCTTTCTTGGTTTATTCTACTATCTGACTCTGAAGCATTAACATCATATCACAATTCAGATGAAACCGTACATGCTTCGGAGCTAAATTCAGAATAAAGTTAAGAGCAAAATCCGGGGCAAAATCGACGTAACAGTTTTTCATCAGAGTAACGGTTGTGTGGACAAGCCGTATGATTTATACTAGGGGCATAGCATTTAAAAGTGGAAAGGGAAAGAGAAAGGATAGACATATTTTGGAAAATATTGTTTTGATCGGAATGCCCGGTGCGGGTAAAAGTACAGTAGGTGTTGTGATTGCCAAAAAACTAGGCTATCACTTTATGGATAGTGACCTGGTGATTCAGGACAGAACCGGGAAGATGCTTCATGAAATCATTGAGGAAAAGGGAACGGATGGATTTCTGGAGGTGGAAGGCGAGATTAATGCATCTCTTTGCTGCGACAGAACCGTGATCGCCACGGGGGGAAGCGTGGTCTATAGTGCGAAAGCGATGGAGCACCTTAAGGAGATCGGCAGCGTGGTTTATCTGCAGCTTTCCTATGAGGCGGTGGCAGAGCGTCTCGGAGATCTGCAGGAGCGCGGTGTGGCATTGAAAGAGGGTCAGACGCTGCGGGATCTTTATGAGGAACGTACGCCGTTGTATGAGAAATATGCCGATATTACCTTGAATTGTGAAGGAAAAATGATTCGGGAGGTCGTAGCCGAGCTGGCAGAAAAGTTCGGCTGAACTGTTACTTTTTGATAGATTTGCGCGTTTTTTAGCGGTTGCAATTCAGATGGTATTTTGTTATCATCGTATGGATATTGTTATCATGAGGAGAGAGAATAAGTATTAAAGCCATATTAATATTTATGAAAGAATTGTGAGGAAATCTATGTCAGGAATCAGAATTGCTGCGTTGGGATTAGGCGCGGTTCTTACCGCGGGAGCAGTCTGTGGAATGCCGTTGCAGGCAGCAGGAAAGGGAAGTGCGAAACAGACTCCGGTACCAACGGCAACAGTAAGTGAGGAACCTTCGGCAACACCGGAGCCGGGAGAGCTTGGAAATCCGAGAAGCAGTTATAAACTTGGAAGCGCAAAGAATCTGGAAGGGAAGAATTTAATTTACAGTCTCTTTGTGGATACACCGGATGCGAAATGGACAGACCGGGATAAGAAGAAAGCATTAAAGAATCTTGAAATTGCCAAAGAATATATTGAAACCGAGGCCAAAAGCTACCATAAGAAAGTAGATCTCATAGTTGATTTTGAAGAAAATGAAGATCTGACAGGCAGTGCACGGATCAACTTTTCCCTGAAGGATGGGGAAGATTATGAAGAAGCACTGGATGAGGAAATTGCCGGATGGCTCAATGATCAGATTGATTATGAAGCACTCACTAAGGAATATAAGGCAAAAGGAATTGCAACGATTGTTTTTGTCAATCATAAGGGAAGCACCTATGCGATCTGTTATGATGGTGTGGATAACCCACAGGAAAGCCTTGTGATGTTTGCCGGGGAAGTTCCGGCAGTCTATGCACATGAAATTCTGCACCTTTTCGGGGCACATGATCTGTATGAGGATGCGGAGTATACCGAAGAGGTCTGCGAATATGTAAAAAAGGCTTACCCGGATGAAATTATGTACACTGTAAGAGATGAAAAAGGACGACTGAACAAAAGTGAGATTCAGAATGAACTTTCACCGATCACGGCATATCACTTAGGCTGGGTCAATTATATAGAAGAAATTGATGTGTTCCCACAGTTAAGACGATAGAATTAACCCGGCTTTATGAAATATGCAGAAGCAAAAGAAGCAGCTCTCAGGAGGATAGCATGAGGAAACGGGCGTTGATAACAGGGGCATCCAGAGGAATCGGAGAAGCAGTGGCAAAGCGTCTTGCTTTTGAAGATTATGATCTTTGTCTGGTGTGCAAAAATTCCATAGAAAAGCTCCGGCAGCTTGCGGAGGGACTGAAAGCAGAATTCGGTATTTCCTGTGAGACTTACGCCTGTGATGTTTCGGATCCGGAGCAGGTCACTTCCATGCTGCAGCAGGCAGGACAGATTGATGTGCTGATTCACAATGCCGGAATTTCCCATATCGGGCTTTTGAGCGATATGACGCTGGAAGAGTGGAACCGTGTGATTGATACGAACCTCAATTCCTGCTTCTATTTAAGCCATGAGCTGATCCCGCAGATGGTACACCGTAAGGAAGGAAAGCTTCTTTTTGTTTCTTCGGTGTGGGGAAATGTCGGTGCCTCCATGGAGGTCGCATACAGCGCTTCCAAAGGTGGAATCAACAGTTTTACGAGGGCGCTTGCTAAGGAACTGGCACCAAGCAATATTCAGGTCAATGCAGTGGCATTTGGTGTGATTGATACAGAGATGAACCGTTGTTTTTCGGAAGAAGAACGTGAGGCATTGAAGGAAGAGATTCCGGCTGACCGGATGGGAACCTGTGCGGAAGCGGCAGAAATGATTTCGCAGGTGCTTCATTCACCGGCGTATCTGACCGGACAGGTGATCACGATGGATGGCGGCTGGATTTAGAAGGAAGGGAAAAATATGTATGATGTAGTAATCATCGGAGCCGGTCCTGCGGGACTCTCCGCTTCGATTTATGCAAAAAGAGCAGGCCTTAGTGCCATCACGGTAGAACAGAGTGCCATGAGTGGAGGACAGGTCTTAACCACTTATGAAGTGGACAATTATCCGGGCTTTCCGGGAATCAACGGATTCGATCTGGGGATGCGCTTCCGGGAGCATGCAGACGGGCTTTCCTGTGAATTTCAGGAGGCAGAGGTGCTCCGCGTGGAAGAAAGCAGCGACGGATATCTCGTCACTACCTCCAAGGGTGAACTCAAAACGAAAACGGTTGTGGCAGCAATGGGCGCAGAGCATGCGAAGCTGAACATTCCGGGTGAAGAAGAACTTGCCGGAATGGGCGTATCCTATTGCGCAACCTGTGACGGAGCCTTTTTCAAAAACCGTACGGTGGCTGTTGTCGGCGGTGGTGATGTGGCAGTCGAGGATGCCATTTTTCTTGCAAGAAACTGTGCAAAGGTTTATCTGATCCACAGAAGAGACGAGCTTCGTGCTGCAAAGTCCTTACAGGAAGCACTGCGGGTTCTTTCCAATGTGGAAATTCTGTGGGATACGGTTGCAACGGAAATCAAGGGTGAGGACCAGGTGGAAGCGCTTGCATTACAAAATGTGAAAACCGCAGAAACGCAGGACCTTCCGGTGGACGGCGTATTTATTGCCGTTGGCATTGTGCCGGTGAGCCAGTTACTGCTGGGAATGGATGTCTGCGACGAAAAGGGATATCTCATTGCCGGGGAAGACGGCGTGACGAAGAAGCCGGGAATCTTTGCCGCAGGTGATATCCGGACGAAAAAGCTCCGCCAGATTGTGACCGCCGTTGCGGATGGAGCCAACGCCATTACCTCTGTAGAAGCCTATCTCAATCACAAGTAAGTGCTGGAACATTTTACCAGTATTTGACATGCAGGAGGAAAAGTGTTATATTTGTTAACGAACGTAATAATTTTGTAACAATTATAACAGGGTTTATGAATATTATGGAGGATATCATGCAACAGAGAAAGAGGAAAATGCCGGTACGTTTTATGGCATTTGGATTTGCATCCATGCTTCTGTTAAATGGCATGACGATAGATACACAGGCAAAAGAATCTACCGGACTTCCTTCTGCCGGAGTGGATTTTTATCTGGCATCTGAAGGAACGAGCGTTAAGAACATACAGGATGAAAAAGACGATACCGTCAGCAATAACAGTATTCCGAAAACTTCCCGTAAGGAAGTAAAGGAAACCGCTGAAGCAACCACAACGAAGACCGTTAATGAAAAGGAACGGGAAATAGCAAATAAGAAAGAAGAAGAGGGATTTAAGTCTCTCGTAATCGCACAGGTGAATGACTACGTGAATGTACGGAGCATTCCGAGCGAAGAAGGAGAGATCCTCGGCAAACTTTATGATAAGTCCGTCGGTGAATTCATTGAAGAAGACAATGGCTGGTATAAGATCACATCCGGTTCCGTAACCGGTTATGTCAAAGCAGAATACTGTGTCACCGGTGATGACGCAGTTGCCCTTGCAAAAGAAGTAGGCAACCGGATCGCAACCGTTACGACAACTACTTTAAAGGTTCGCGAGGAGCCTTCGTTAGATGCTACCGTACTTGGTCTTGTTCCGATTCAGGATCAGCTCCTTGTTACGGAAGAATTAGATAACTGGGTTAAGGTAAATATCGAGGAAGGTGATGGCTATGTATCTCTCGACTATGTTACCTTATCTACTGAATTTGTAAAAGCAGAATCCAGGGAAGAAGAGGAAGCCCGTCTTGCCAAGGAAGAAGCAGAACGTAAGGCCGCTTTAGAGGCTGCACGGAAGGCAGAAGAGAAGAACCGTAAGGCAGCACAGAGTGAAAGCTCCTCTGCGACAAGTGAAGCGCCGGTTGTTTATGCAACAGGAGGAAGCGAACTTGGACAGTCGGTTGCAAGCTATGCCTGCCAGTTTGTCGGTAACCCGTATGTATACGGTGGAACCAGTCTGACGAACGGTGCGGACTGCTCCGGATTCGTTATGAGCGTCTATGCGAACTTTGGTGTAAGCCTGCCTCATTCATCTGCTGGTGACCGAAGCGTGGGAACCGCCGTAGACGGACTTGCCAATGCGCAGCCGGGTGACATCATCTGTTATTCCGGACATGTGGCAATTTACATTGGTAATGGACAGATTGTTCATGCATCCACCGCCAAGACCGGTATTAAGATTTCGGATGTGAATTACCGTACACCGCTTGGTGTCCGCCGGATCTTCTAATTCCGAATCGTTGTCCGGATTTTAAATAGCAAAATGAACAACAGCCTGTTTGAGGGAAACTTCAGACAGGCTGTATTTTTATCATTCTTTTGTCACTTGTTTTTGTAGAAAAGTCTGAATTCTTTTTTTTCATCTTTTTCCGTTGACAAACAGGAGCTTATACATGTTGACTAAAAGAAAATGGGACTGTTTTTGCGGAAAAATGTTTTTTCATTTATGGCAGAAAATTTTATCCACAGAAATAATCCTATAAAATAGCCAAAAACTAATTTATACACGAAGTTATCCACGATATCCACCAACGAAAAAACGGGTGCAGAACAGAGAAGTCAGGGAGAGCAGGAACGGATGTTTTGTGAAATACGACAAAGATCGGGAGGAAAGAAAGAAAAATACATTCGTTTTTGAAAAAATGAATTGTCCGAAAACTATTTGAATCCAAAAACAATAGAATTGAATTGTTGCAAAAATGAAAGTAAGTGTGTTATAATGTTTATACAATAATCCTGTCGGACAGGTTATGAAAGGGTGATGAGTATGAAATTTATAATTATTGGCAAAAACATCGAGGTTACACCGGGGTTAAAGGCGGCAGTCGAGGATAAGATCGGTAAGCTCGAAAAGTATTTTAATCCGGATACAGAGGTTCATGTAACCTTAAGTGTTGAGAAGGACAGACAGAAGATAGAAGTTACCATACCGGTAAAGGGCAGTATCATCCGTTCGGAGCAGGTAAGCAACGATATGTATGTTTCCATCGATCTGGTAGAGGAAATCATTGAAAGACAGTTAAAGAAATATAAGAATAAATTAGCGGATCAAAAGCAGGCAGCCAGTGTATTCAAGAAGGAATTCATCGAGAAGGAATTTGAGGATGAAGAAGAAATTAAGATCATCCGTTCCAAGAAGTTTGACATTAAGCCGATGTATCCGGAAGATGCCTGCATCCAGATGGAACTGTTAGGGCACAGCTTCTTCGTATTCTGTAATGCAGAAACCGATCAGGTGAACGTGGTTTACAAGAGAAAAGGCAATACCTACGGTCTGATTGAACCCGAACTGTAAAGAGTTAATTTTAAATGCATGATGTATCATAACTGTGAAGGCATTAAACGGTTACGAATATAAAAGCAAAAAGATGTGTGGCACTCCACACATCTTTTTGTTATACTGGGACTATGTTTGTTATTCATATTATAACTTTATTTATTTTCATATTGGTGCTGGCCTGTGTGTTCCACAAAAGCTTTGTGGAAATGCTGCCGGTAGGAATAAGCAGTCTGGTGCTTTTATTGTATGTACTCAGTTTTGGCAGACACTTGGGCTGGAGCGATGGAATTGCACTACTTCTGCTTTGTGGGATTGCGCTTTATTTCTTTACGAGAAAAGGAGAACAGCGGAAGGCGCTGTTAAAACGATGTATTGAAATCCTGAAGGATCCGTCGGCCATAGCAGGGCTTGTCCTGTTGGTAGTAGTGGCAGTCGGAGTATCCGGCAAGGTGGTAAGTTGGTGGGATGATTATAACTTCTGGGCAACGGATGTGAAGTCAATCTTTTACCGGAATGGATTTGCAGATAAGTATGCCAATGCAGCACCGGAGTTTGGAGATTATCCTCCGGGGACTCAGATGATGAAGTGGTGGTTCCTGCATTTCTCGCCGGGACAGTTCCGGGAGGGACTTTTATTTGCAGGATATTATGTGTTTAACCTGTCCTTCCTGCTTCCGTTGTTACACTACATCCGGAAGAAAACGCCGCTTAGCATGACGCTGGGAGCAATATTGCTCTGGATTTTCCCAACGATGACGGAGGTATTCTGGTGCGATGGAAGTTGTGCGGATTTTTCCATGGCAGTAGTGTATGGTGCATTTCTGGTGGCAGTCATTGACAGGAAGGGAACTTCACCGTGGCTTTATTACGGACGGCAGGCATTGTATCTGATGGTACTTGTGCTCTGCAAAAATACCGGCTTTGTCTGGTATGGATTTGCCGTGTTGTTTTCCATTGGGGTTCAGATTTTAAGCCGGAAAATGGGAGAAAACCTGTGGCAGAAAAGAACTGCCGTATGGGGAACGCTCTCAGTGATGGTTCTGCCTCTCTTAAGTGGAGGAGGCTGGTTTGCGTTCTGTTATCTGCACCGCCGGGTGGCAAAGCTCACCGGAGCAGCCGTACAGATGGCAACCGGAGGCATGAATATCCCGGAGGTCAAGGAACAGATGCTTCGGGCCTTTGGCGAAGCGTTCGTGAAATGGCCGCTGCACCGCAGTCCCACGTGGCTGTTTGATTTCAGCCCGCTTGTATTGTTGTTATTTTTGCTGGCGGTTTATTTTCTGCTGATCGTGAGTAAGAAGCTGAACCGGAGAATGGGACGGTTTTTGCTTATTTATACGGTAATAACAGCAATTTTATTCTATACGCTGGTACTGATCAGCCACCTGACCGTTTTTGCAGTGGAAACACAATATCTCGAGCCGTATGGCATGGTAAGCTCCATTTCGCGGTATGGAGCGCCATTTACGATCGGAGGGTTGTATCTGCTTGCTTATTATGTTATGCAGAGCTTTCCGGATAATCGCGGCTTTTACCTGTGTGCGTTGGTGGTGCTGTTGTCATCCGATTATGCAAGTGCGTACCGTGCGATCTGGGGATACCGGACGGGTGTACAGGAGGAGCTTACAAAGCGCGAAGAGATTCTGGACGATGCCGCATATGAATTCGCAGAAAAGGTCGGTGCAGGAACGGATTCAGAAATAACCCGGGTGTTGTATGTGCGTGACAGTTCCGATGTAAGCTGGGTGAGGAACACTTACCTGAACTTCGAAGCGGCACCGGTGTCTGTGATGTATGCAAATGTGGATCTTTCAGAGGTGAGCCGTGAAGAGCTTCTCCACCTGATGGAGGAAGCCCATGCGACACACCTCTATATAGAAGGAATGCTTTACCAATGAACTTTCCACCGCTCACGAAGCTGACTTAATGGTTCTTTGTGAGCGGTTACTGTTTTTTTACAGGAACTTCATTCCTCCTTAAATCGTTGAGATATTTTTCAAACAGTGCCTCGTCGGTAGGCAGGTATGCCCAATCGTCTGTCCAGGTGGAAAGATAGGCGGCATTGGAGATGGAAAGGGAGCAGAGGCCTTCCCGGCCATCGGCAATCATAGGGGTATCATATAAAATGGATTGTGCAAAGGATTCCAGTACAAGCGGATGCCCTTCAGGTTCCGGAGCAGAGAATTCTTCATATTCTGTGGACGGTGAGACGAAACCTTCAGTGGAGGAATAACAAAACGCTCTCTCAGGAACGGACAGCCGCCACCATTTTAACCGGCCATCTTCAATTACAATTTTTCCGCAGTCACCGGAAATTTCAAGCCGGTTTGTACCGGGAGCTTCACCGGTCGTGGTGATAAATACAGCAGTTGCTCCATTGTCATATTCACCGTAGATGGTGACGTCATCTTCTACGTTAATATTGTGATATTTACCTACACTGCAGAAAGCCCGTACTCTTTTGGGCATTCCGAAGATCCATTGCCACAGATCCAGATTGTGAGGCGCCTGATTCAAAAGGACTCCGCCACCTTCTCCGTTCCAGGAAGCACGCCATGTACCGGAATCATAATAGGCCTGTGTGCGGTACCAGTTCGTAATGATCCATACCAGTCGTTTGGGTTCGCCCAAAAGTCCACTTTTTACGATTTCACGGGCTTTAATGTAGATCGGATTAGTGCGTTGGTTGAACATAATGCCGAATTTCACACCGGAGCGGTCGGCGGCTTCATTCATTTTTCTTACCTGACGTGCAAAAACTCCGGCAGGCTTTTCAGTGAGTACATGAATTTTCCGCTCAAAACATTTTTGTGCATAAACAGGATGGTCATAGTGGGGAAGAGCGATAAGAACAGCATCCACAAGGGCGCTGTCCAACATTTCGTCCGCATTTGTAAAGCAGTGAGGACAGCCCTTTTCTGCAGGTATTTTCAATTTTTCCGGATTGATGTCACAAACGGCACTTACCGTAACGGAAGGACATTTTCCATCCAGAATATTTTGAAAGTGTCCGCTTCCCATATTTCCCATTCCAAGGATTCCGAGTCTGATTTTTTCCATAAGCTTCTCCATTTCTAAATCGTTTAAAATAATTGATCATATTTGTTTTATAGTAGTGTGCGTAATGCGTAAGCTGCTGCATCAAAAGCTGCTCTTGAATTGGGATAGCAGAAGCTATCATTCTTTGAGTTATTTCCGCTTTCAAGGGAGGAAAATCCATCAAATACGGAAAGATGAGGTTCTATGGTCAGTACACTGCCGGAATATTGGGAAAGCAGATAAGGCAGATTGCCGTTTCCCTTTCCGGCGGGAACAACGGTACCATCAGAAAGTGCATCCTTAATGTGCATGTATTCCACGTAGGGGGAAAGCAATTTCCATGCAGCAATGGTGTCCTCGCCACACTGGACGAAATTTGCCGGATCAAAAACTGCTTTTAACTCCGGAAAATTACGATGAATTTCTTCACAACGAAGAGCATTATCTCCATAAATTCCCTTTTCGTTTTCGTGGCAAAGAATCAGACCTGTTCCTTTGGCAGCAGAAATAAAACATTCCAACCGTTTCATAACCTCCTCGGAATAGAGTTCCTGTTTGCCTGAAGGACAATAGAAGCTGAACAGGCGGATGTGGGTTGCACCTAAAATTCCGGCAAGCTCCAATCCGTGACAGAAACGGTCAAGATGTACATTAAAATCCTCCGTAATGTCGATTTTTCCATAAGGAGAACCAAGGGACCATACAGAGAGTCCTGATTCAGAAAGTTTTTGTCGAACCTCTTTTGCTTTTTCAACAGACAGATCTGCAATATTTTCGCCATCTACACCACGAATTTCCAAAAAGGAGATATGATTGTCGAGCATGGCCTGTATCTGTCCGGAAAGATCACTTGAGGCTTCATCTGCAAATGCAGCTAAAGTGTATTTCATTGGAACCTCCATTCTGTGAACCATCAACAGTGGTTACATCTGATAAATAAGTTTATAGTTGAATTATAGCAAGACGGTATTTGCATTGGAATTGACATTATAAGCAGAATATATTGCAAATTCACGCATAACAAGATAAGATATAAAACAGGATTGGATGATGAGTGTTGGTTCCGCGAGAAGGGAGGCAGCCCTATGCTTGATGAATACGATTGGGGAGAAATTTATATCAGACATGCAGTGGATAAAGAACCGGATGAGAAATATTTTGAGATGCATATTCATGACCGATGCGAAATTTATTTTTTCATATCGGGCAGGGTAAATTATCTGGTAGAAAGTACGGAATATTTTCTGGAAGAAAAAAGTCTCGTGATTATGCGGCCGGCAGAGGCGCATAAGGCCAGGATTGTGGAACGCGTTCAATACGAGCGATATGCCATAAATTTTCCAATGGCTTTTGTTTTGACATTTGATCCGAGGGGATATTTGCTGAGGGCCTTTACAGAACGTGCCCTTGGGAAGAACAATTATTATGGGCCGGAAGAACTTGATATGAAGCTGGTGGAGAGGATGTTTGAGGAAATGCTGGCAGAAACAGAGGACGATAAAAGACAACTGACTCTGACAATACATTTGTTATTTCTGCTTAGCGAATTGAACCGCGCTTTTGCCGAAAAAGGAAGAACAGACGAGTACCCACAAAGTCAGGCAGGAAAAATAGTGTCCTATGTGAACCATCATCTGTTTGAACCGCTATCAGTATCTGCACTGGCAGAACATTTTTATCTTAGCTGTTCCCAGTTTGGTCGTATATTTAAGGAGGCTACGGGAGCACCGCCGTGGGAATATATTGTCAGGAAGCGTTTGACCGTAGCCAAGGAAAAAATCCGGAATGGTTTGCCGGCGCAAAAAGCAGCAGAGAAGTGTGGATTTGGAAACTATTCTGCTTTTTACAGGGCTTATGTGGGGTATTTCGGGTGTTCTCCTATGGGGGAGAAGAACAGGGAATCGCATGAATCTTTGTAAAAGCAGGGTAGGTATCAGTGTTGTTGATTCAAGACCGGAGCATCCGGATTTAACTGCAGATAAGAAGATACCGAAGGATCCTTCATGTGAAAGGTACGGAACCATTCCTTGGTTTCCGCATTCTTTTCCGTGAGGGATCTGTTTTTGTATAAAAACCGGGTGAGGTCATAGCAGTCAATCCAGATCTCGTTGTTGCCCTCTTTCTGCGATTCATCAAAAATGAGCTGCAGACCGAAATGCAGATGCACGGTTTCAATGTTGTTCACATTTTCTTTGGCACTATAGCCGGTATGCCCCATGTAACCGATGACGTCCCCGGCGGTTACCACGCTTCCTTCCTTTAAATCCAGTGCATAAGGGAAATTCTGGCGAAGGTGTGCATAGTAGTAGTAACGCTTTTTATCAAAGCTGCGGATTCCGATGCGCCAGCCGCCGTACTGATTCCAGCCAAGGGCTTCCACGTAACCGGACTCCACCGCGATGATGGGTGTACCGATCTGGCCCATCATGTCGTGTCCCAAGTGGGGACGCTTATAGCCATAGCTCCGGGAAGATCCAAAATCATCATAATCGCTGTAGTCAAAACCCCGTGCAATCGGGGAAAAGGCTTTGAGGCCATAGCGTGTTTGAAAGCTGCGTGTGCCGTCTTCGGCTTCTGTCTCCATTTCGTATTCGCCGACCATGCCGCCAAGCACGGCTTCATAAGCTTCTAAATAGTAATCATAATAGTCCATTTCACGGGTAAGCTCTTTAAGGGTCACGGAGCCATCGGATAATTCTTTTCCAAGCTTATTTAGAATGGAGAGGCTTTTCTTGTCAAATCTGCCGCCCGTCCTGGCAGCTGTATAGGCGAGCAGCTCAATCCAGTTTAAGGGATGAATGCTTTCATGGCTTGCCACATCCAGTTCATATGCGGTGCAGAGTGCATCATAGCTTACCGTGAAATCCACCCATTTGATATAATTGCCATTAACTCCGGCAGCAACCTCGATGGCGGAATCACCGTTATAGGGATCTGCGGATGCGTCAGAGTGGGAAAGGATTTCGTGGACAGTTAAGATAACAGCAGTACTGCACAGGGTAAGAAATAATAATTTCCAATATAGGGAACAGGGTTTATGATACATAAGCAGAAGGTTTTCAGGTGGTGTTACAAAAGTATATGAAGCCGGCAGATAAAAAAGTACAGGAATGGAGGGGAACGGAAGGGTTGGATTTTTTTCTGTACGGGAGGCCGGATTTTATGATACACTGAGACTATTCAGAGTATACAAAGGAGATTATTTATGTTTGACAGAAAGACATATGAAAAGCGGGTAGAATGGTATCAGCATGACCGTTTCGGCATGTTCATCCACTGGGGACTGTATGCCATTCCGGCAAGAGGTGAGTGGGTACGAAGCACTGAGGAAATGCCGGAAGATGATTACCTGCCGTTTTTTGAAGAATTTAATCCGGTGGATTATGATCCGTCAAAATGGGCGAAAGCGGCGAAGGAAGCGGGAATGAAATATGCGGTGCTGACTGCGAAGCACCATGACGGCTTCTGCCTGTTTGATAGTAAACTGACGGATTTTAAATCCACGAACACGAAAGCAGGCCGGGATCTGGTACGGGAATATCTGGAAGCGTTTCGGGCAGAGGGCCTGAAGGTTGGTCTGTATTATTCCCTGCTTGACTGGCATCATCCGGATTATCCGCACTATGGAGACTGGCATCATCCGATGCGTAACTGTGAAGCGGAAACAAACGAAGGCAGGGATTTTGAGCGGTATCTTGCTTATCTGCATGGACAGGTGAAGGAGCTTTGTACGGAATATGGGAAGCTGGACGTGATGTGGTTTGACTTTTCCTATGGGGATATGACCGGGGAAAAGTGGCATGCGGAAGAGCTGGTGAAGATGATCCGGACGTATCAGCCGGATGTGATCATTGATAACCGTCTTGAAGTGAGCGGGGAAGGCTTTGGATCGCTGGCAACAGACCATCCAAGCGATTACAGCGGGGATTTCGTAAGTCCTGAGCAGATCATTCCGCCGAATGGATTAAGGGACGAACAGGGAAGACCACTGGTATGGGAATCCTGCATTACGATGAACGATCACTGGGGGTACTGTTCGAAGGATCAGAATTTTAAGCCTGCCGATATGCTGATCCGTAAGCTGGTGGAATGTGTCAGCAAGGGCGGTAATATGCTATTGAATGTAGGACCGGATGCGCGGGGAAATATTCCGGAGGAGTCCCTTCAGATTCTTGCAAAGATCGGGAAATGGATGAATAAAAATTCCGCTTCCATTTACGGCTGTGGGGAGAGTGGGCTTCCCAAGCCCGAAAACGGACGGATCACCGGAAAGGGGAACCGGTTTTATTATCATATTATGGAGAATGCCATTGGCAGCGTCCCTTTGTACGGAATCGAACCGGAGAAGGTTCAGGCAATCCGGCTGCTTTCTGATGGAAGTGAGAGGAAGCTGCAGGATAACTGGATGGTGAATAACTATCCGGATGTGGCATTTGTGGAGGTCAGTGATTCGCCATATCTTCCCGATGAAGTGGATACGGTGCTGGAAATCATCATGAAATAATGTAACTGTGAAGGCACTGAACAGTTACGAAATAACAATAAAAAGGAGAACATCATGTTTGGCAAAAAACAACAACAGCCAGGTAACGGACCGGAGCGTTTCCGGGAAGAAAACATAGGAAAGAAGATTGCCGGGGGAATCAGTATTGCCGTGATCGTGATCTTCGCGCTGATTCTGTTAGGAGGCAGCTTTTATTCCCTGAAGGAAAATGAATATGCGGTGATTACCACTTTCGGAGTTCCGAAGGTAGTAGAGGAATCCGGTATTCATGTGAAGATTCCGGTGATACAGGAGCTGAGCCGCGTACCGAAGACCATCAATGGATTTACGATCGGATATGATTCGAGTACCGGTGAATACATCGACCGGGAATCGTTCATGATTACCAGAGATTATAACTTTGTAAATGTGGACTTTTATGTGGAATACCGCGTGACCGATCCGACCAAGTATCTGTATGCATCGGAGGCTCCGGTTTCAATTTTAAAAAACCTCACACAGAGCTATATCCGTGATACGATCGGGCTTTATGATGTGGACAGTGTAATTACAACGGGAAAGAATGAGATCCAGGCATCCATCAAGCAGAAGATCATCAACCGTCTTGAAACCGAGGACATCGGTGTGCAGCTGGTAAACATCACGATTCAGGATGCCGAGCCGCCGACAACCGAGGTCATTGATGCGTTTAAAAATGTGGAGAATGCCAAGCAGGGCAAGGAAACCTCCATTAATAAAGCAAACCAGAAGAGGAACGAAGACATTCCGGCAGCCCGTGCACAGGCAGATGAAACCGTAAAAACCGCTAATGCAGAGGCTGAAGAGCGTGTGAACGAAGCCAAGGGCCAGGTTGCAAGACTTAATGAGCTCTATGCGGAATATCAGAAATATCCGCTCATTACGAAACAGAGAATGTTCTATGAAACGATGGAAGAGATTCTTCCGGATATGAAGGTGATTATCGAGCGCAGTGACGGAAGCACACAGACGATGCTGCCATTAGAATCCTTTGCGGATCTTAACAAAGCACAGGGTAATCAGTCAGGAAATTCTGCAGGAAGTGCAGAGGGAACGGAGGAATAAGCATGAAAAAGGGAAAATCAAAATGGATCATTCTGGCTGTGATTCTTGTGGGAATTTTTGTGGCAGCCAACTCATTTCTGGTAGTGACCTATCCAAATGAATATACCGTAATCAAGCAGTTTGGAAAGATTGTGGATATCCGTCAGACACCGGGCTTAAGCATGAAGATTCCGGTAATCCAGACTGCGGAAAAGATTGAAAACGAAGTGCTGCTTTATGACCTTGCGGTCAGCGATGTCATGACAAAGGATAAAAAGTCCATGATTGCGGACTGCTTTGTATTATGGAAGATTGACGATCCGTATAAGTATACGCAGACCTTAAGTGCACAGAAGAGCAATGCGGAATTCCGTATTGATACGATTGTTTATAACAGTCTGAAAAACGTAATCAGCAGCAAGAGCCAGGAGGAAGTGATCAGCGGCCGTGACGGGGAACTGGCTGCAGCAATTGTAGATAATATCGGTGACACTCTCGAGCAGTACGGCATCACCCTTCTTGCCGTGGAAACAAAGTCTCTGGATCTTCCGGATGAAAATAAGAATGCGGTTTATGAGCGTATGATTTCCGAACGAAACAACATTGCCGCAACCTATCAGGCAGAAGGTCAGGAGGAGGCCAAGCAGATTTCCAACAATACGACAGCCGAGATCATTGTCATGCAGTCCGAGGCAGATGCTCAGGCCGCCGAGATTATTGCAAAGGGCGAAGCGGAATATATGCGGATCTTAAGTGATGCCTATAACGATCCGGATAAGGCGGATTTCTACATTTTCCTGCGCTCCTTAGATGCAGCGAAGAAAACCATGACCGGTAACAATAAGACACTGATCATTGATGAAACATCCCCGATTGCACAGATTTTCTACTAATTCATAAAATCAGGCAGGATAGGGAAAGAGATATCATATTTAAATAGGAGTCTGTAAAGTGAGGATTGTATGGAACGTATGATCCTCATTTTGATAATAAGATTTTAAATCCCCATGATATCTGGTAACGATTCTCTGAATACTTTTCATGCCATAGCCGTGCCGGGACTTATCCTGCTTTAAAGAAACCAGAATTCCGTCGGGAGTGTAGGGATTTTCCATACAGGAATTTACCATGGTTAAAATGACATATGGAGTATTGGGCTTCCGATTCACTTTGAGTTCGATATAGGAGTTACTGCAATCAGCAGCGGCGCGCATGGCATTATCCAGTAAATTGCAGAACAGGGACGTGAGTTCACTTTGCAGGAGAAAGGATACGGTATGATTACGGATATCAAAGTGAAGCGAGATATTATGGCTGCTACATTCCTGATTATATCTGGAAAATATAATGTTAAGAAAATCGTTGTCACAAACGCGGATTGTCCTGTGAAGATCGGAAGAGCGTCGTGTAGGGAAA